>JAFGFK010000280.1 GCA_016931135.1 Candidatus Sumerlaeota bacterium
ATGGTCAGGGCGTTTGAAAATGTCCTCAAACTCGATAAAGGGCAATTGATCATCCCGAAACATTACGCCTTCATGGGCGCACTGGGCGCGCTTCTTATTGTACGGGAATCCAAGAACCATGAAATCTTCAAGGGGCTTCATCCCTTGAAGGAACATATAGCCAAGCCCTACCAGGTCAATACCGGGCTTGCCCCTCTTAAAGATGGATTGACGGATAAAAGCGTCCCCTATTCCGTGATATCGAAACCCGCCCTGAAAAATGATGAGAAAATCGATGCTTATCTCGGCGTTGACGTGGGTTCCATCAGCACCAATGTCGTATTGATCGATGAACAACATCGCGTACTTGCCAAAAGATACCTTCCCACCGCGAGTCGTCCCTTGCAGGCGATCGCGCGCGGACTCGATGAAATCTACGAGGAAATCGGAGACCGCATCATCGTGCGCGGCGCTGGAACCACAGGTTCCGGGCGATACCTGAGCGGCGATGTCATTGGAGCGGATGTCGTATGCAACGAAATCACCGCCCAGGCTACGGCTTCCATTGATATCGATCCGGAGGTGGATACCATCTTCGAGATCGGCGGGCAGGATTCCAAGTTCATCAGCATCGATAAAGGCGCGATCGTGGATTTTGAAATGAACAAGGTATGCGCCGCGGGAACGGGTTCCTTCCTCGAGGAACAGGCGGAACGGCTCAATATCGACCTGAAAACAGAGTTCACCCCCCTTGCGATGGAGGCTGCGCATCCCGTGCAGCTGGGCGATCGATGCACGGTTTTCATGGAAACCGACCTTGTGCATCATCAGCAAGCAGGAGCGGACAGGGGCGATCTCCTTGCCGGCCTAGCCTATTCCACCGTATATAACTACCTCAACAGGGTGGTTTGCGGCAAGCGTATCGGAAAGCGCATCTTTTTCCAGGGCGGAACGGCGTATAATAAAAGCGTTGTCGCCGCCTTCAACAAGGCGCTCGGGCGCGAGGTCATTGTACCTCCGCATCATGAAGTCACCGGCGCCATAGGCGTGGCAATCATCGCCCACAGGCAAAAAGGCAAAGTCCCCTCGCTTTTCAAGGGATTCGATCTTTCCAAACGCGATTTTAAACTGGAAACATTTGAGTGCGCATCCTGTCCCAATCATTGCGAAATACACTGCGTGAAAATGAGCGGGGAGAAACCGCTCTTTTACGGCAGTCGATGCGAAAAATATGACGTTGACCGCTCCCGCAAGGTCGTCTCCGGTATGCCCGACTTGTTTGCGGAAAGAACGCAGCTTCTTTATGCCGAATTGAAAAAGGAAAGCCCTCCTGACGCCAAAGGCGTCGTGGCAATTCCACTATGCGCCCTTTTTTATGAACACCTTCCCTTCTGGACCGCCTTTTTCCAGAGTCTCGGCTTTCAAGTAAAAGTTTCGGGGATGACCAATAAACCCCTGATCAACAGGGGCGTGGAAGCCGTAGTTTCCGAAACCTGCTTTCCCATCAAGGTGGCGCATGGACATATCCTCGATTTGATCAACCGGAAGCCTGACATGGTTTTTCTGCCAAGCATCGTGGATTCCCCCTCCACCGGATTTTCTCAAAAGGGAAAGTCCTGCTTCAACTGTCCTTATATTCAATCCCTTCCCTACACAGCGGACGCCGCGCTGGAATTCAAAAAATACAATGTTCGGGTGTTTTCCCCCGCTCTCTTCATGCAGACAGGACCCGCGTATATGAAAAAGGAAATGTCGCGTTACGGGGATATACTCGAATCGGACAAATCCGGAATATTCATGGCAATCGACAAGGCGTACGAAGCCCAGGACAGGTTCGAGAAAGCCCTTCAAAAACGGGGACGCGAGGTATTGGCGGAACTGCATTCCGGAAAACGCGCCATTATCATTGTCGGCAGGCCTTACAACACCTGTGATTCCGGAGTGAACCTCGATCTGCCCAAGAAACTCCTCGGGATGAATATCCTTCCCATTCCCATGGATTTTCTCCCCCTGGACGATATTCCTTATGATTCCTCATACCTGAATATGTACTGGCGATCGGGGCAACGCATTCTCAAGGCAGCCCGGTTTATCCGCGAACGCCAGGGATTGTATGCGCTTTACGTTACCAACTTCGGCTGCGGTCCCGATTCCTTCCTCCTCAAATTCTTTGCGCGCGAACTCGGTGATAAACCCTTTCTCCAGATCGAAATCGACGAGCACAGCGCCGATGCCGGCGTGATCACGCGTTGCGAGGCGTTCCTGGATACCATTGCCGGATTTAACGGCGCTGTACCGCAAAGATACGCCGGCGGCTCCATTATCAGCATTAGCAAAATTCCAAAGGGCTTCACCTTTTATATACCTTACATGTGCAACCATGCCCATGTGCTCGAATCGCTTTTCCAGGGGCAGGGCTTTGACGCCAGGGTCATGGACCCACCGGATGATGAATCCCTTTCCTGGGGAAGAAAATATACCACAGGGAAGGAATGCTATCCCGCCCTTCTTACAACCGGAGACATTGTCCGACAGGTCAAAAGACCCGGTTTTGCGCCGGATCGTACAGGATTTTTCCTTCCTTCGGCAAATGGACCATGCCGTTATGGGCAGTACGGCAACCTGCACCGTCAGGTTCTCGACGAACTGGGATTTGACAGGGTTCCCGTCATTTCCCTGGATCAGGACACCGGTTTCCACAGCGATATGCAGTCGCTTTCCGGCAACGCCTCGCGGCTTGCCTGGCAGGGCATCGCTTCTGTGGATTTACTGGAACGCCTGCTCCTTTCCACAAGGCCTTATGAAAAGAATCCTGGAGATTCGGACGCCCTTTACCAGGAGATATTCGATGAACTCATGAAAACGCTTCGCGCCGGGGGAGACGTTTTTCCTGTTTTGAAAAAACATGTACGCCGGTTTTACGATATACCGATTGAACCTCGCGGCGCAAAACCCCTTATCGGCGTTGTGGGGGAAATTTATATCCGCTCCAATCCCCCCGGAAACGACTTCCTTGTTAAAACCCTTGAATCCATGGGAGCCGAGGTCGCCATGCCCCCTATTTCCGAATGGCTCAACTATGTCACCCTGGTTCGCAAATGGCGGAATCTTCATCAGAAAACCTATTGGGGCGCGGTCAAGGATTTCCTGATCGAAAAATACATGCACCGGATCATACGCCGCATGGATAGAATTGCAGGACAGCGCACCGAGGCGTTTCCTTTAGAGCTTATCGAAATGGCAGAACCGTATCTCCATCGCAGTTTTTCCGGAGAGGCGATCCTTTCCATTGGCAAAACCATAGAATTCATCAGGGATACAGGCGCTGCGGGCGTGATCAACGTCATGCCTTTCACCTGCATGCCGGGAACCGTTGTAACAGCGCTTCTCAAACGCATCCACGAGGATTATGACGGCTTTCCCTGCATCTCGCTTGCTTATACCGGACAGCAATCATTGAATCTGAAAATGAGGCTCGAGGCGTTTTTATACCAGGCATTCGAGTACTGGAAAAAATCCAATTCCCCCCCATCCCGGGAAAAAGTCCATGTGTGAGTTGAAATCGACGGTATCATGTCTGAAAATGAAATTATTCTGACCATCCTTCCGGAAAAAAGGGAAATCACAGCGCCATGCGGTTCCCTCGCAAGAGACGTCCTGGTTGAGCATGGCATATTTCTCACGGATTTCTGCGGGGGAGAGGGAAAATGCGGAAAATGCAGGATCAGATTCATACAGAATCCCCCCGCCCCTACTTTGTTCGATGAAGACCTTTTGTCAACCGAGGAAATCAGGGATGGCTTCCGCCTTGCATGCAAATCCATAATCAATAACAGCGCCACGATTTTCATACCCGAACAATCCCGCGTCAAAGACCCTTCCGTGTTGATCAATCGCGATGCCCACGATGAGGAACCGGAACCTGTGGTGAAAAAGGTTCATCTTAATCTCGAACCCGCCTCTCTTGAAAACCAGGCGTCTGATCTGGGGCTCGTTCGTTCCGCGCTCAACAATCATTCCCTGGTTCCCGATATGGAATTTCTTAAAAAACTGCCACGCATATTACGGGATTCCGGGTATTCCGTGACCAAGGTGATATTGGAAGACAGGCTGATCGACATCGAACCCGGGGATACCACCCTGAAGGCGGGAAAAGGCGCTTGCGGCATCGCCTTTGACTTGGGAACCACCACCATAGCCGGCGTCCTGTATCAGCTGGAAACCGCGGAAGTCCTCGCGCGAATGGGACGACTCAATCCCCAGTCCGTTTTTGGGGCGGATGTTATCTCCCGCATCAATTTCGCCCTGCATTCCCCGCAGAATGAGGGAAAACTTCGCGAATCCGTTAGCGATTGCCTGAACTCCATGATAAAGGATTTGTGTTCCGCCTCCGGCATCGAACCCAAGGATGTTTATTATGTCACCCTTGCGGGAAACACCACCATGCAATACCTGTTTCTGGGAATTCCTACGGATTATCTGCCGGTTGCCCCCTATGTCCCTGTTCATACGGATGGATTGTCTCTTTCAGCCAAAAGCGCAGGGCTGATTGTCAATCCGGCAGCGGGGCTTTATGTTTTTCCGGCGATAGGAGGTTTTGTAGGCGGAGATACCGTGGCGGATATCCTCATTACAGATATCGCCTCTTCCGAAAAACCGGAGATCATCATCGACATCGGCACCAATGGCGAGATTGTCCTGGGAAACAGGGATATCCTCCTGGCGACCTCCACGGCAGCGGGACCCGCGTTCGAGGGACGCAATATCTCCTGCGGCATGCGCGCCGAGGAAGGAGCGGTGGATCGCGTGATCATCGAAGAGGATATTATTGTGCATACAATAGGCGAATCTCCGCCGCGCGGGATGTGCGGAAGCGGCCTGGTTTCCATGATCTCCGAGCTTCTCAGGATGAACCTGATCGACCTTTCCGGGCGATTTTCACCCAATGGCTCTTCCTCCAGCTCCCTTATAGATCGTTTCGTGAAAACCGACGCCGGATGGAAATTTCTCTTCGCTTCAAAGGCTGGCGGCGCGGAATCCGACCTCTATCTCCTTCAGAAGGACGTGCGGGAGCTGCAACTGGCAAAGGCTGCCATCGCGGCCGGCGTGAAGCTCCTTTTAAAAGACGCGAATTTCCGAATGGAGGATGTTCAAACGATCTTCATAGCGGGCGCATTCGGGAATTACATCGATCCGGCAGCTGCCCTGAGATTGGGACTCATTCCCGGCGCAAACCTCGATATAATAAAATTCATCGGCAACGCCGCGCTTTCCGGTTCTTCCCGCGTCCTTTTGCGCAAATCCTCGCGGCTTGATGCCGAACATCTTTCTCGAAAGGCGCGATTCGTGGAGCTCGCCGGAAGGAAGGATTTCCAGGATGTTTTTGCGGAATCCATGCTGTTTG
>JAFGFK010000281.1 GCA_016931135.1 Candidatus Sumerlaeota bacterium
GGATGGCAAAAGAGAATATGGCAATTAAAATGAGGATGATGATAATCCAAAGGATAATCAGCCTCCGTTTAAATGATAGATATTCCCATGATAATGCAAGTAAGGGAGATTTCATGAATTTTCCTTTTCCTTCTTAAAAAAGCTTGGGGTCAGACGCCATAATGAGCGTAATATTCCTTTCTTTTTTATTCTTTTTACTTCCAATACAGCTCCAACGAAGATGCGCTACCGGCGCCGGTTCCCATGCAGCGCCATCGGCGCCAACGCAAACGGCAGCATCCCCAGCGCTACCCCCACAAATATCATCACACAGCCTCTCGGAAACATCGCCCTCTCCATCCGGTATAATAGGAACGAAAAAGCCAGCGACACCGCTACCCATATCGCAACGCTTTCGACTATATCTCCTTTCCCTGATATTCCCACTTTGACCGTTTTATAAAAGCAAAATATCACGCCAAGTAAAATAATCGCCCCGATGATAATCGGATAAGCAAGCGTTCCCCAGATCATCAAAAAAAGCGTAACACATGTTAAGGGAATGATCAATCCGAACATCCAGACCCTGCATCTCCCCGAAAGCCAGAAACTTGTACTCATGCCGATTATGATCCAGAATATCCATAAGATGACAAGAACATGAAGACAAACAGCCGCATAACCCTTTATGCCCGTACTCCAGAAACTAGCATCAAGCAATTCTTCATGAAGCGACATGAAGCCCTTCGCATTGACTGAATATTCTGTGGATAATAATATCAGAACCAGCATCGCCCCATTGATCATTACGCCCAGGATTAATTTCCTTATCTTCATGAAAAGAATCGAACGCGATTGTTCCCCGCAGCTTGCCGGAAGCGTGGATTCAAAAGAACCCATGGAATACGCCCCCTTTTCAAATACCAGGGACATGGGAAAGAACTGAACATAAAAAAATATAAAGAAACTCATGATCATCAAGACGGAAGGGAAATCTTCCGGTAATCTCACAAACATGAGGAGAATAAATGCGGTCAGATAAAGTAAAAGTATGCTAAAGAACTGTATCGTTTTGAATTTATCCCGGTTTGAATAAAACCATACGAGCGCCCCCTTTACGGAAGAAAATCTTTTCGGCTTGAAGATGAACAGGTCGCGAAAACTCTTTTCACCTGTCGCCCACTCCAGGATGGGAGGGAAATCTCCCCTGCGGAAACTTTTATGTCCCGCTAAAGCCAAATAATAGGATAAACCTATGATGGCGACCAGACCGATTCCCTTTTCAAGGGATAAGGTTCCCGCCGCCTGGATAATCCGCAATGCATCCGAAACATTCCCTAAAGATCGATACCAGAAGCAAAGGGCGACAATCGGTCCTGTTATCAAAACTATCGGGTACCACGCATTCCTTCTGGAGTACCATAAACAACTATAATAAAAACAAAAGATTGCAGTTGTAAAAAGGGCGGTGGAGAACGGGGGCAAGGCGCCTCCCTGTTTTTTGTACATTAGGTGAGAAATAAATATCGAGATAAAACTGAAGAAAGACGCCGTGACCATTCCGTGAAGCATCCGCCACGCAGCAAGCGTGGCGCTGGATACCGGCAGGATGAATATCCGGTTCCTTTTCAGATATTCTTCCGGGGCGCGCGCCATATCCCCTTCTATTAAAAGGATAAGCGTACCCAGTATGAAAACCGGCAGTATAAGGAAGACGGGATAAGCCATCATTTTCTCTTGCTCTGATGAATTTATATTACCCTCGTTGCCCGTGGAGTATGATATGACAACTCCCAATACGGCAAGAAGTATAAAGAGGGAAAAAAACCATCCCCTTCCCTTTCTCCAGTATTCCCATGTCAATGCCAAACCAACTGAACGCATCTTATTTAACCTCGCATTTTCGATTTAAATTTTTAATTGCGTATTTTTCATTTTACATTTGTTCGACGCTCAGATGTGTTTTCTGGATTTCACGCGGGATACGAATATCTCCTCCAAACTCGGAATAGAATCCTCGATGATCCTTCCACCGATTCCTTCCGCCGCCTTTTTTATATCCCCCGCATTTCCTTCGCACAAAAGCGTCCATTCCCTGCCCTCTCCTGTGGCTCTCAATACTCCGGGAAGATCGGGCGCAGCGGGGCGCGGCTCGTCAAACTGCAATACTATCGTTCGGTGATTTTCCTTGATCTTCTCCAGCGCCGCGCACAATACCATCCTTCCCTCGTGGATCATCGCCACATGATCCGCCACGCGCTCCACCTCATCCAGAAGATGCGAGGAGAAAAACACCGTGCGCCCCTCATCCGCAACCGTGCGGATGATCGCGCCTAATATATCCTGCCGCACAACCGGATCAAGCCCCGATGACGGCTCATCCAGAAGCAGAAGATCAGGGCGATGCGCCAATGCAATCATCAGCCCGGCTTGCGCCCTCTTCCCCCTCGAGAGATTCTTGATCTTCTCCTTTGGCGCCAATTCGAACATTTTGCGCAGCTCCTCCGCAAAACCTTCATCCCACTTCGGGTAAAACGCCTCGGTATAGTTCATGAGCTCCTGTACCCGCATCCAGTCCGGAAGATCGCGTTCCTCGGAAAGATACCCGATGCGCCCAAGAACTCCCACCGGATCCTTCACCGGATCGAGCCCGAACACGCGCACGCTTCCCGATTTCGCCCGGAACAATCCCAGAAGGTGCTTGATCAGCGTGGTTTTTCCCGCGCCGTTTTCACCCACAAGCCCGAAAACAATACCACGGGAAACATCCAGCGTAACATCGTCAAGGGCGCGGGTATCGCCGAAATTTCGCGATAGATTTCTCACCTCGATCACGTTTTCGCTCATGATTTCTTCTCCTTTTCCTTCAGGATTTTATTTCTTTCCCCGATCAGATCCATAAGATCTTCCAGATTGACGTTCAGATGCCCCGCCTCGGTAAGAAGCATGTCGATGCGTTCGGAAAGGATGCGCCTCCGCTCCTTTTTCGCAAGCGGCGAACCCCCTTCCGAGACATAAACCCCCGCGCCGCGCCGCGTAACGAGCACCCCTTCATTTTCCAGCTCACGATACGCCCGCGCAACCGTATTGGGATTGATGACCAGTTCTTCTGCGAGTTTGCGAACGGACGGCAGCTGATCCCCGGGCAAAAATCGCCTCGAGGCAGCGAGGTATTTTATCTGGTTTGCAATCTGAAGATAAACCGGAACGCCGCCCTGTAATGAAATCCGAATCCGCATGGAAAAATCCGCATTCTCCCGAAAAAATTAACGCCGAAAGGATTTTCTTAAGTAAAGTACTGTATTAATACAATAATACAGTCGCCCCGCTTGTCAATGACTATTTTTTAAAATCGGAATTGAACCGCAAATGCCAGTTTTGCGTGGTCAAAAACGAAAGGCGCATCGAACATAGTTTCGCTCTTGATCTTTAACCACGAATCTCACGAATCTCCACGAATAAGAATAAAAAATTCGTGAGAATTGGTGAGGATTCGTGGTAGAAAAATAAAAAGCCCGTAGATAATCGAAAGACCCTCCTTCAAACCACAAAAATACCAATCAAAAACCATTATTAAAGAAAAACGTATTCTTTCGTGGTTAAAAATGAACTTGACGTTACCATATCAATGATCAAAAGTTCCTTTTTACCTGAATGGATAAATAATCAAAACTTGTGGAGGTTTCTCTGTTGAAGATTTACAACACGATAACCCGGAGCAAAGAAGAATTCAAACCCCTCAATCCACCAAATGCGCTCATGTATAACTGCGGGCCTACGGTTTACGATTATTTTCATATAGGAAACGCCCGTAATTTCGTGGTGGCGGATACGATACGTCGTTACCTCGAGTATCGCGGTTTCAAGGTGCGTTTTGTTCAGAATATTACGGATATCGATGACAAGATCATCAACCGCGCCAAAAAGGAAGGAGTAGCGGCGCAGGAAATCGCAACCAGATTCACCAGAATATTTTTTGAAAAATGTCGCCTTCTTGGCGTTCGTCGCGCCGATCTCCACCCTAAAGCTACGGAAACCATCCCCCAGATGCAGGAACTGATCAAAACCCTGATCAAAAAGAAGCATGCTTATGTGATCGATGGCGATGTTTATTTTAGCGTACGCAGTTTTCCCTCTTACGGCAAACTTTCGGGGAAGAATCTCGAGGAACTTCAGGAAGGGGCAAGGGTAGAGGTTGACGCCCGTAAAAAAGATCCGCTCGATTTCGCCCTGTGGAAATCCGCCAAACCCGGAGAGCCTTCCTGGGAAAGTCCCTGGGGACCCGGACGCCCGGGTTGGCATATCGAATGCTCCGCCATGGTTATGGCTTTCCTCGGCGAGAGCATCGATATTCACTCAGGGGGAGTTGACCTTGTCTTTCCCCACCATGAAAATGAACGCGCCCAGAGCGAGGCTGCAACCGGAAAGCCTTTTGTAAAATACTGGGTTCATAACGGGTATCTGAATATCAACAGCGAGAAAATGTCCAAATCTCTCGGCAATTTTTTCACCATAGATCAGGTTCTGGAGCGGTTCGATCCCCTGACTCTGAAGTTTTTCCTCCTTTCCGCTCATTATCGCCACCCGATAGATTTCAATGACGAGAATCTGAAATCAGCGGAAAATGCCGCAAAACGCGTTTTAGACGCCTTGGAAACTGTGGAGAAACTCTTTACCCTGGAACATGTCTCCATTTCGGAAAAAGAGGCTGCGGAAAAAGTCAAGGATCAATGGATCATGTTCCGCAGATATTTCGATGACGCCATGGATGATGATTTCAACACGGCGAAAGCCTTGAGCATCCTGCATGACATTGTCTCCGCAATCCATGAATTGCGAACCGGAATCAACGAGGCGAAGGAAGATCAGGATCAGAAGATATCCCATTTAGCGGGCGTCAAACTTTTGCGCAATCTTCTTCTCGAGATGCTCGAGATATTGGGACTTGACCCCGCATTAGGGAAAAAGAGCGGCGTCCTGGAGGGGGAGGCCGTGGAGCCCTTGATAAAGATATTGATCGACATCAGGGAAAAAGCCAGAAAGGAGAAAGCCTTTTCCATAGCGGATGAAGTCCGCAACCGGCTTCTGGAAATCGGCGTCGTACTCGAAGATCACCCCCAGGGCACGATCTGGAAAAATAAATAGGATTTTCTGTATTATTCATCAACGCTTCAATTGGGCTTTAAATCAAAGCTGAAGGGCGGCAATAATTCATAAAATCTTCTTGTTTCCCCGTTTTGTTTCTTTTTATTCAAAAACAGTCCATGATCGGGCGAATATGAAAAACTGAAAACAAATCGGTCGCCCATATTCATGGACAATTTTTTTTCATCATGATAATATTGGGTAAGCGAATACGGCGTTTCCTTCTTCATCCTTTGATTGGTGAAATAATATGTCGAACTGCTATTTTTAGATATTTTCTTTACAGAGCCTTTTATGATCAAATTTCTTTCATCTTCCAACATGATTGTACATTCCAATTGAGCCGAAGAAGGAATATGATCCGATTTTTTGGGAAGAACTCTGAATTTTCTCGCCATCATGTCATAATAAGATATGAAAACAATGACATATCCGTTCTCCATAGGAACATAATCACAATGATTTGAATCCGGATCATAATCTCGCAAGGTCGTAAAAGTAATCATTTTTTCATGCCTTGTCGCCCATCATTTTTTTAAGAGTCCCCTCAATCCATTTTCTTAAGCCAATTATGGTTAAAGTCGTGAAATACGTCCCTTTAAACGCGTTCATTATCCAATCGGCGTTTTGGTGCGCGCTTCCTTTTTCCCAGGGGAAATTTATCAGATGAACCGCCCATTGTTCCCTGGATTGTTTTTCCGATCTCTGGGGTCCAACGGAAACCACGGGTCCATTTTCGTAAAAAACGCATTGTACTTGTTTCAGGGCGATTCTCTGTTTGACGTTTCTCAATACGGAAGTTAAAATATCGTCTTCGTTTTTGAAGGTTTGAATCCTTGTTTGATATTCTTGATTACTCTTATCGATGACCTTCAAACAGGCGGTATCATCCAGTTGAAAAACGGGTTGCCTTACATAGGTCTCGAGGTTTTTTGCCACGGATAACGCCTCGATGGGTCCGGATTCGGTTGGCCAGTATATCTCCGGGGGATGGTCTCCTGTTTTGACGATCTTCAACCAGATATCCTTCTCTTCTATTTCCGTTGCGTCCTGCTCTTTACCGGATTTCATTTTATATATGTAGGAAGAAAGAATCCCCATTTTCTTGTCTTCATAAACGTCGGTTCCCTTTAATCCCAGATGCTCCATTGTAACTTCGGACGAGGCGCGCAACTCCCTTGGAAATTGTTTATTGAGGAAAAAACTCAATTCGCTGATTCCCTCCAGGAGTTCATTGACCTTGTACAGATTGATTCTGGATTTGTGGATGTTTTTCACGGTATCGTCGTTTAAATACCGAAGGGAGAGTTGATTCGCCAGAGCCCGGGTTCCGGCTGTCGCGACAAAAAGCGGCTCTTCCATCTTTTTGATATAGAGACTCAAGGCTTGCGGCAATCCCCTTGCCATATTGGCGAAAAAGGTAATCAGCGAAAGCACGTTCGCGCATTGATGGTCGCCATCTCTGAGATGTCTCCACAATGGGGATTGAGAGGCGTTTATCAATGCGGTTTGCAGGGCGGTTGCGGTTTCTCGAGCGCTTGTAAGGTCGGTTATGTTGGCTGGGGCGCCGGGTTGTTCCGATACCGTTCTGGTATAGAGAAATTCCTGGGATGAAAGGATAAAATGCTGGTAATAAAATTTGCCTTTTCTCTGAAACTGGCTTCTCAGCAAGTCAATCACTTTTCGCTTATATTTGTTTAAAAGAAGAAGCGGGGTATTCGTTACAAACAGGTATTCAATGGACGTTCTCCCAGGGGGAATCGACAGATCGTTGTTTCTATCCTTGAGAATAAGCCCCACCATTTGCGCCATGCTCAAGGCGTCGGCGATATTGGATATTTTTGAAAATTCCCTCCCATATCTTGAACGTTCCTCATCGAGATAATCCAAGGTCATCTTGAATGTCGGTTCATGGATTTTCATGTCTTCTCTGTATATTTGATCGTGTTTCCATCTGGTTTTGGAAACGTCTTTTTCAGATAAGCCCGGGATAAGCAGTTGCCTTAACCGGTAAACGCCGTTCAGCCATTCATTGATCTCGAGAGAATCAAAAACGTTTTTCGACAGGATGGAATATTTTCCCGTTAAAAACAACTGATTGAAGACGTCCATGGCGTGCTCGGAAATATCGGCGGGCTCGATGTTTTCTATCGTATCGTCTATTTTATGCAGATCCCGCGCAATTCCGGCTTTCCTGGAAAAAAATTCCAGGGCTTTGGCGATGTCAATGCTTGTGCCCAGAGGAATAAACAAGATGTCCTTAAAAAGGGTTAACAGGGTTATGGATTGGGAATGAATGAGGGATTTCTTGTGGATGTCTTCTTTTCTTCTTTCCTTTTCTTCTTCAGGAAAATACAGAAAAGGAAACATATATTTATTGATGACGTCATAATCCACCCCGACAAGGGTTTGCCTGAACTGGAAATCCGGCGCCGTTCTGCGCTTTCTCAGAAATTCATCCAGAACGCTGATCTGTTTGTTTAAAAATTCTATGCCATAACGGATATTTTGGGGGTGAAGAAGCGAGAACGCGGGGATTTTCGTGATTTCAGAGCC
>JAFGFK010000282.1 GCA_016931135.1 Candidatus Sumerlaeota bacterium
ACCGAGCGTTTGAAAAAATCCGGGGAAGTGCTCGGGATCAAGGTGCTGGATCATATTATCATAGGGCAAGACGCTTTTTATAGTTTTGCGGACCAGGGTCTTCTTTGATAAAAATTATTCATTGACAACTTAAAACGTTTTATATACGTCTAAAGGTATATACGCGGGGGAAAATTAATATGAGTATAAATTTTAAAAAAAATTATTGTTTCCTGATTTGTATCATCCTTTTGCCGGTTTTCCTTCCGGCTCAATATACCACCCAGCCCAAATTGCCCGATGGCGTCCTTACGCCAGGTGAGGTTACAAAGAATCTGGTGGGCAAAGTCGTTACTGTTCAGGGAATGGTGGTTAAATTCGAACCTACCTGGAACGAGCGTTATCCCAATACCGTTTATCTCAGGGACGCCGCGGGAAATTCGCTTCGCGCATTATACTGGAAGAATATTGAAGGCGCCCTGGGGCCCGAACAAACCCCCAAACCAGGGCAGCTTCTCCGCGTCAAGGGACAAATCAATGAGTTCCGCGGCGATATTAATCTCTCGATAACCGCCCCAGGGGATATCGTCGATGTGGGATCGGAAATGGAAGTCAAGATTCCTGTTACGCCGTTGAACGCCATCTCAAAGGATAAATTGAACCAGATTGTGCTCATTCAGGGAAAGGTCTTGAGTATTCGTCCTTCCTGGAAACCCACGGCTCCGGATATCGTTACCCTTTCCGATGATGAAGACGTCCATGTCAGCGTGGTCTATTGGTCCGATGTCAAGGAGAGGCTTCAACCCCAGGACATTCCCGAAGTTGGGAAGATTTTCCAGGTTGAAGGTTGGGTTGATATTTACAGGGATCAAATCCAGGTGAAGGTGGATAATCCCTACAAGTTGAAACGCATTGGAGGGTCTCCCGCCCCTCAGGTTGCCGCTGTTACTCCGGACGCCGCGGCTGGCGATGCTCCTGCCGCCGCAACCGGCGCTTCCTCCAATAATTCACTCATCGCTGCTTTAAATCCTGGTTCCGGGATTCAATCTACTCAGCCTGTTCAGGAGACTTCAGTCAATAAAACCGCATCTCCCAATGCGGCGACCAATCCACTTTCCCATCCTGCGGCTGATTCAGGAACCAATACAGGGGGAAAGACGTCATCCCCCAAACCGGTATTTGGATATAACAATCCTTTTGCGCCGCCTCCACAAAATGCGTCTTCCGCCACCGCTCAAAAGCAGACGCCGACGCCCTTGAATGGTAACCCTTTATCCGTTCCATCCGCGCCGGTTTCTCAACCTCTTTCCAATCAGCGGGAAAATCCCGCCTCGGATTTGACGGGAGATCGACCTTTTGTTCGGCAAACTCCTCAACCCCAGGCTCCTAAAGGTCCCGGATTTTATATAATCGATAAGGCTCGCGCCGTAATTCAAGGACCTCCTCCTCGCCCTCATGTTCTGTTTTTTACTTCCCAGGATCATGATCCTTATTCAAACGATCCCCTGTTTCTTGAATTCAGCGCCAAGGTTGTTTTTGTATGGATCGACATCAATGAATCCGCGCACATAGCGCAGCAGCTCGGCGTGAAATCAGACCCCACGTGGATTTATTATGGCGCTGATGGTTTCGAGAAGGCGCGGAATGTCGGGCAGTTGTCTTCTGTCCAACTCATACAGAGTTTGACTCCGCTCTTGCATTGATTCCCCTTGAAATCCATACCCTTCCCGTGTATTTATGCTCTCTTTTTTAAACGTTAAGAAAAAGAAAAGGAGAATTTCCGTGACAAATAAAAAGATCAGCCGGTTGATGATTGTCATCTTTTCTTTATTAACGATTTTTCCCATTTTGATTTTGGCGCAGGTCAAAACGGTTCCCTTGAGCGGGATTTCCCAATCGAAAATCGGGGAGACTTTCACCGTTCAGGGGCGCATTGCGAATATCATCCCGCCGAAAAGCGCTACAGCGCCTTACTCCATCTATCTTACGGATGATACGGATACCCTTCTGATTGTGGCGTGGGAAAAGGTCATGAGCCGGATTCCCTTCCGGGATCAGTTGAAGCCCGATGCGCGCGTGAAGGTTACCGGAACGCTAAGGGAGTATCGGGGCAATCTGAATTTTTATCTGACAGAACCGGGCAATATCGTCCTTTTGGGTGATGATCTTGAACCCGTGAATATTGGGAATTCATCCGAATCGTCTGTTTCATTTCAGGATTTGCCTCCGGGCGTTTCGCTTCCCGGCGAGATCGAGCGTTCCCAGATGGGGCGAAAAGTTACGATCCAGGGCATGGTGCGCGAATACAGGGCGGCTCGATCGGAAACCGCCCCTCATTCCATTTTTCTCGAAGGCGGTTCAGGTTCCCTGCGCGTCGTTTACTGGGACGAAGTCGCGTCTTCCCTGGGATCGCAGAATACGCCGAAACCAGGGCAGAATCTCAGAATCAGGGGAACAGTGGATGAATTCAGGGGAGAACTGCAGCTCAAGGTAACCAATGCGCGGGATATTCAACCGGTAAAAAATGAAGGCGCGACGTCTTATCCTGCGCCATCCGATTTCATTCCCCTGGATTCTATCGGAGAATCTCACAAAGGGAAGGAAATAACCGTAACCGGGAAAATTATAGATATGAATCCCTCGCAGGATGCAGCGGGCGACAACAAGGCAACCCTTATGGATGGCGCCGGCGCCTTGATTATTCTGTATGATAACCATGTCGCCGAACGTTTGAAGGGGGATCTCAAACTCGAGATGGGAAAGGCTTATGAAATCAAGGGGGTAATTCTGGAAGAATCGGGGATGCTGCGTTTAAAGGTTTCGGACGCCTCGAAAATCAAGGTTGTATCCGTGAAGAAAGATGGCGCCGCGTCAAAAGAAACCGCCATCGTTTCAGATAGAGATTCTTCCAAGATGCAGGGAACGGAAAATGATGATCCCCTCGATCTCCCCATCGGCTCCATATCTTCAGAACATCTGGGTCTGTACATCAAGACAAAAGGGAGAGTGGTTTCCCTGACCCCATCCTGGCAGGAGACCGCTCCCAATGTCGCGCAACTGTCTTCCGGCGCTGATTCGATCAGCGTGGTTTATTGGAAGGATGTGGCGGATACAATCCCCGAAGAGAAAAAGCCCGAAGCGGGAAAGATTCTCCAGATCACCGGCAAACTCAGGGAATTCAGGGATGAACTTCAAATCAAGCTGTACAAAGCCGGTGATATAATTGTCCTTTCAGAAATGGAGGAAACGATTCCGGAAGATACGAGTGAGAAACCAGCTCAGAAAAGAGATCGAACTGATTCTCTTGAAAAGGGAACCAGCGCGAATCCCCTTGTTCTCCCGATAAGCGAATTGACCGGAGAACTGGAGGAACAATATGTAATTATCAAGGGAAAGGTAACGGATATAAAGCCCTCCTGGCAACCTTCCGCTCCAACGAAGCTCACGGTATCCGATGATAAGGGAAAAGTCGTTGTTGTTTACTGGGCGGATGTGTCGGATAAACTTTCAGAGGAAAAGAAACCCGCAAAAGGACAGATCCTTCAGGTGAAAGGCAAGATATCCACTTACCGCGACGAACTCCAGGTGAAGGTTTCCGAACCGGAAGACCTGGTGATTGTGGATAAAAATCCATGAAATCCTCTTTTGATAAATTTATTGATAGAAAACAGACATCTTAGACATCTTATTTACATTGTCGCTTTGTTGACTTGATTTTGTACCTTGCTTTTTTCTCAAAGACAAGAAGTGCCTGTTGAAGACGAAAATCATCTGTTTGAGAAAAAAAATCTCGTGATTCTTGCTCGGAATCGCATGGGATAAAATAACAAGTATCATCCAATACGATAGGCTTTCCTTGAGAATTTCCCACAACGCAAAATCGGCAATTCTTATAAAGACCAGATATAGCCACCTTCCAGGGCGTGAATGTATAGTCACCAACGCCAAAAATAGAAAAACGGGGACGATTTTGGTATATAATACTCTTTCTCTTATCAAGTATATCAGAATGTGCTTTGAGATAATCCCAGGTTTTAGGCGCTATTATCTGAATTTGTGACGTATCATCAGAAGGCTTCCTTTGAGTGATAAGGACATGATGATTAGGAACAAGACG
>JAFGFK010000283.1 GCA_016931135.1 Candidatus Sumerlaeota bacterium
ATAACAGATATCCTCATAATTATGATGGATTTTTATAGAGAATGACCCCGCAGGAATCATCCTACGTTCCCGGAATAGAGTCAAGATGCGCATACGGGATTTTTATAGGGTTTGACCCCGTTTTTCCATGATAGAATTCAGACATGCGCCCCAATTTGTATATATTGTTATATAACTATTGACATTATTCTGATATATGAAGTATAAAGATATATATGGCAGGGAATAAAAACTTATAAATTTTTACGGGTTTTTTGGGCAATGTAGCGTATGGAGGTTATGCCATGCGGAAAAAATTTAATACTTGGGTTTTATTTATTATTTCAATCTCTCTTTTGAATGCCGTTTACCTTGCTCAATCTGAACCCATCTACAAGGAAACAACATCCCTTCCCGATCAAATTCAAATGCATGGCTCCGCAGTGCTGGGCAACTTCCTTTATGTTTTCGGGGGAAACAAGGCGCCCGAAGGATGGACCACTTCAGTCAGAATGGCGCCCATCCACCAGGACGGCTCCCTGGGAAACTGGGGAGACACCACCCCGCTTCCCTCCCCCCGCGCCTATATCGCAAACAGCGCGCTTGCCCTCAATGACGTGGTTTATATCATAGGAGGACTTGAATCAGACCCGGGCAAAAAACACAATACAGCCATCTGGTCCAGACCTCGCCCCGATGGGCATCTTGAACCCTGGTTAGAATCTCCGCCCTTTGGTCCCGAAGGCATTTCCAATGTGACTGTTGTATCCACTCCTGGATTCATCCATCTCATCGGAGGCTTGACGCTTTCAGGCGTTGCGACAAGCGCTGTCATTTCGGGACCCGTCAGCCCCGGAGGCGCCATCGCCACTTGGGAGGGAGGACCTCCCCTGCCAGTTCCCCTGTGGTTCCATAATGCCGTGGCAATGGGAGGAAGGGTATGGGTGTGGGGTGGTTTGTTCGCGGATGACCGCTCCAGGGCAAACCAGAAGGTCTATTCCTCACCCATCCTGGGTTCCGGAAGGCTGGGTCTCTGGAGGAAAGAACCTGTCACTCTTCCCGAACCCCTGTATAGCGCCGCCCAATCCTCCGCCGGTAATTATATCATCTCCTTTTGCCCCAGGGTGACGCCAAATGCAAAGGAAACCGACGATGTCTGGTTTGCGACCGTTTCTTCCCAGGGACTTTCCCCCTGGCAAAAGATTTCAACCGGCATCCCCCTGAAACTATACATCACGGCTGCGCCGGATTATCGAAGGGGTAATGTTTACATTCCCGGAGGCAGGTTATCCGCTGGCGCAGCCGAGTTGGTGGATAAACGGGTTTTCTTTTTTAAACTCGCAGCTCATGCATCCACCAGAGAAGAAACGCAGAATATTGAGGATCAAGGAGTTGGAACGCCTTCCCCCGCTTCGCTCGATATATCCGCTTACATGGATAATATCCAGACAGCCTCTACTCCAAAAGAACATAGCCTTACCTATATGTCCGAATCCCGCGTATCCAGCGACGCAACAAAAGGATTCATATCTTATGATCAGGCAAGAATCATCTTAACATCAGGAAAACCAATGCCCTATGTTCTATATTTCAACAGTAAAAAGGCGCGCCGCTGCGTTGAACAGGGAGAGATTCTCAAAGACCCGAATTTTGCCAACCTGGCATCCCGGGCGCCTTTTGTCTGGTTCGAGATATCAGAATGGCCCCAATTGTCTCAACAGCTGGGCGTTTTCCGCACCCCGTCATGGATTTTTTACGACTCCGGGCAAAGGGAAAAAGCCCGCTTTTACAATGTCCTGACCATGGCGCAACTGGAACAAAACCTGAGCAGCCTCCATTAGGATGGATATAAAATCCCCTTTCTACAATATATAAAACCAAACGGGATAAACAAAAAAGCGCTTCCAAGAAAAAGAACTTCTTTCACGATTCAGTCCCGAGGATTTGCTCGATCGTCTTGCCGAGATAAAAAAACTGAGAATAAACGACGCTTGGCATACTTCAGAGATTACCGCAAAAACCAGAAAACTCCTTGAAAAACTGGAAGCGCCTATTACGTAATTTTGTTTGAAATCCGGATTTATTATTTTTTCTTTGACATTCTTCCCATCTCTTCGTGGAGTATTCCTCTTCATCCGTGTTTAATTTTGTCTTTCCGGGAGTGTCAAGTGACGTCGGACTCCATGATTTTCCAGATTTTCTCTCGAGTGAAATTTGATTATTCAAAATAAAAGGAGCAAAACGAATTGACGCAAACTGAAGCGCCTTCGTATGTGGATTATTCGGAATACTACGATTTTGCCCATTTCCAGAAAGATGACATCCCGTTCTTTCTCGATTACGCCCGGGAGTGCGGTTCACCGCTCCTGGAACTTGCCTGCGGCACAGGGCGTCTGATTGTTCCAATCGCGGAAGCAGGATATAATATCACGGGCATCGATCTATCCGCTAAAATGCTGTCTATTTGCCGGGAACGCGTAAACCGACTCGGGCTTTCCGATCGCGTTTCCCTGGTGGAAGCGAATATGACGAACTTTGACCTGCCGGAAAAGCAGTTTGCGCTTGCTTATGTTCCGTTGCGCTCTTTCACGCACCTCTTTACCCAAAAAGATCAACTGTCCTGTTTGCATACAACGTTTGCCCACCTTCGTCCCGGGGGACTGTTCATCGTGGTAGTATTTGCCCTGAACTTTTCAGTACTGGCAAAGGATTCTGAAGATTCTTTTCGCGTTCTGAGGGAGTTCGATTTGCCGGATGGAAACCATGTTGTGCAAAGCCAGCGTTTCGCCAAACACGATCGCGCAAAACAGATTCTGTATTTTGAATTCAAATTTGAGGAAAAAGACAGGAACGGGCTTATGGTTCGCGAGAGAACTGTTCCTATGGATATGCGCTACACACTGCGTTATGAACTTCAATTATTAATGGAACGCGCCGGGTTTGAGGTGGTCGATGTTTTTCAAGACTATGAGAAAAGACCTTTCAGCGGAAAATACGAGATCATCATGGTTGGAAGAAAACCTAACGAAAAATAGGGGGGAGGATTTCTTATGACACCGTATCAAAGAAAACCCTTTAGCGTTATCGCAACCTTGCTCCTTTTCCTGATGAACGCTTTCTGCATCTCTTCCCAAGGAGGAACAACGGAAACCATGGAATTCGATCTTGGATCGGGAAAACGCGCCATCTTGGGCGCGCCTGTTGTCGTATGCGCATCCCAGCCGGGCGAAACGCGATGGGGATATCACCAGTTCGCCGTGATTTCCGAGTATCCCGGCGGCGGTATTCTGCTCCGCCACCACGCAGCGGAAGATGCGGTCAGCGCCTATGGCGCTCCGCTCCCCACTTACCTCTCCCGTGATCAGGGAAAAACCTGGCAATCCTTCAACGAAGAGGGTCTTCCCGCAAATGGAATCACCTGCCCCCTTCTTGATGGGCATTTCATCTGCGTTCCCATGGCAAAAGCGCTCGATGCTGCAGCGGAAAAAATTGCCATGCCGGAACCGGTTGGAACAACGTTCTCCTATTGCAACTGGAGAAGTTTCCGGGTAAATCTATGCCCCGAACCGGTTCAGCGGTTCATGAAATACTACGAGGCGGCGCGATGGGATCCGAAGATCAGGGAATGGAAACAGGATCAGATGATATACGATACAAAAGACGCGCTTGTGTGGAGTCCGGGCAATGATCCGAAATCCACGCTTCTTTCCAGGACCTGTTTCGAACGCCCGCCTTTACGCGTGGGAAACGAACTCCTTTTCGCGGATTACCGCAGCAATTTCATTCAGGAAGATGGAACGATTCCCATAAAATGGGGCGTCACCTGCATGGTATCGCAGGATAATGGAAAGTCGTGGATGCGCCGCGCAACGATTGCCCTGGATCGCGAGGGAAAGGACGCCCTGACAGAACCCATGCTTGCGAAAAATGTCAAGGGGGAGCTGGCGTGCGTGATGCGGCGCACGGATCAGGAACAGAAATCCATGTGCATCACCTATTCCAGCGATCAGGGAAGAACATGGGAAAAACCGGCCAACCTCGATAAGCTGGGGAAGTTCGGGGTTTTTCCTGCGCTGATTACGCTGGATTGCGGAGTCATGGTTTTATGTTACGGCCGCCCCGGGATTCATCTTTCCTTTTCAACAGATGGCGCGGGGAGAAACTGGAGCGATCCCTTCTGCATGCTTCCAGGCGATCCTGCAGCCGTCTGGAAATGCACTGATGGTTATACCTGCATGCTGCCTATCGACGCGAACAGGCTGCTCATCGCTTATACGGATTTCGAATACAAGGATGCGGAGGGGCTGCAACGCAAGGCGATTCTCGTTCGCACTTTGACAATCCAGGATTAATAATTTCAACCACTAAATAATGCTGTTTCTTTTTCTTTAATAATAGAATCTAATGGGCGTTTTTTGTGGTTTGAAGAAGGGTTTAGCGATTATACACGGGCTTTTTATTTTCTACCACGAATTCAGGGGATAATCCTCACGAATTTACTTTCCGGGGTTTGTTTTGCTTGTGGAAATATTAGTGTGGACTTGTCACGGCGATTTATCCTCCGTATTTATCCTCCGTAGCTTTAGCGAAGGAGGAATCTTTAACGAAGGAGGCTGTCCTTATGAAGACGGATTCGTGGAGATGACTTTCAAAATTCGTGGTTCCTTATCATGAGTGATACAAGGATCGATCAACCTTTCTTTTTTCACCACAAAATAATGCTGTTTCTTTTTCTTTTATAATAG
>JAFGFK010000284.1 GCA_016931135.1 Candidatus Sumerlaeota bacterium
ATACCTGGATTTTTATAGGGTTTGACCCCGTTTCCTTTGTCCTTTCTTCACCAAGAAAAATGATGTGCACCCATCTCGATCAAACAGACTGATGTGAGGCGGCGGATATGCGACGCGATCTTTACGCTGGCAAAAAAAGCCGCGGAAAAGGAAAAGCCGGATTTAATCACCCTTGCCGAAGGCGCTGTTAGCGTGTGTTATCAGAAAAATATCAATCCGGATTTCATCGAGGCGCTGAAGAAAATTCCCGGCGAACTGGGCATTCCGATCATGTTCGATAACGATTATTACATGAGCGAAACCGTGTATTATCGCCAGGCGCTCATCCTGTCTCCTGAGATGGCTATTACGGGGGAGTATGACAAGAGAAAACTGGCGCCCTTCGGGGAATATATCCCGCTGGAAAGATATTTCCCTTTTCTCAGAAAGATATTCATTCATACCAGGAATTACGCCCCGGGAGCTAAAATGCCGGTTATAAAAGTCAAAGATGTCCAGATCATTCCCCAGATATGTTATGAAAGCATCTACCCGGGACTCACGCGGAAATACGTAAAAAAAGGGGGCGAACTGATCATCAACCTGACAAATGACAAGTGGTATGGAAAGGAAAAACAGGCATTGCAGCACCTGGGGTTAAGCCGGTTCCGCTGCATCGAAAACAGAATCCCCATGGTACGAACAACAAACAATGGAATTTCCGCTTATATTTCCGCAACCGGAGCCATCATGGGGGAATCTTCCCCTTATGGAAAGGCGTGGTCGGATTCCCGTAAGATTCCCCTTACCCGGAATTTCTCCTTTTACCGGCATTTCGGAGACGTTTTCGCTTACCTGTGCCTGGTTTATTGCCTGATTTTAATACTGGCGCATTTCAAAGCGACTTGACTTTCCCCATGACCTTATATATTGCCTTACATTAGAAAAATTCATGAACGCTCAAAGAGAAAACAAAACAAAAGGCGCTTTGGATTCCACGGATCAAAGAACGGGTTACTCCGAAACTTTGAGGACATATTATCCCCTCATTGTATTTTTCGCCCTTCTTCTTCTTTTGTCTTTTCTGAATCTATATCCGCAAGCCGCTTATCCTTTGAGAGGGCTTTTCATTGTTTCCGGCATCGCCTTGATCTCGATGATAATCCTGTGTTTGGGATATGGAACAAGCCGCATCAAAAAGGAAGGCGTTATTTCGATAGCGTTGTACGCTCTTTTTCTTTTATGGTGTTTGGCAAGGGGGCGATTCTCCCCTGTTCCCTCGATGGGAAGACCCTATCTGGCGTTGGTTCTGGAGGGTTTCTGGATTCTGGCTTCGGTTCAGATCGTTTTGTCGTTGGAACGAGCCCCCGGGGCATCGCAGGAACGCCCTTTCGGCATTCCGTATTCCAGGAAAAATTCATTCTCCCTCGATGATCTTTCCCTGCGTTCCCTTGTGTTTCTGTATTTCATCCTTCTGACCTTGATCGCCTGCCTTTACGGAATATACCAGTATTTCATCGGATATAATCAGCAACTTGAGGTTTTGTCGGATATCTACAAGGAACAGGATCAATTGAGCCGTTCGATTGTTCACGCCTTGAAGGAGCGCAGGATATCCGCGCGTTTCGGGAATCCCAATCTACTGGCTGCCTTTCTCAGTACGACGCTTCCCTTTCTGCTTTTTACATTCATCAGACGCAAAACCATTTTTAAAGGGAAAGGATTGGGCGTCAAATTGTTCTTTGCCGGAACAGGGGCGATTTTAGTTTTTGTCTTGATTCTTACGCAATCGAGGGGCGGGTTTCTGAGTTTCATTTTCAGCGGGCTGCTCTTTCTGTTTCTTTATTTGATATATTCCGGGCAAAGCCATTTGAAAGCGCCTGGACAATTAACGCAATTGGTCAAGAAGGCGCTTTCCATAACAGCGGTTCTTTTTATTCTGGCGTTCATTTTTATCCTGATCCAGAACGCAACGCGAACGCCGGATATGCGCGGCGGTTCATTTCTGGAACGTCTCTTCCGCGCCGGCACAATTCGTGAACGCATGTATTACATTGAAACGGGATGGAAGATCATTTCGGAGAATCCGATTTTCGGAACAGGTCCTGCGGGATATGAACTATATTACCCGCAATTCCGTTCTTTCGGCGCCCGGGAAGCCAAGTACGCGCATAATTTCATCATCCAGATGGGATCGGAACTGGGACTCGTCGGTTTGGCGCTTTTTTTCCTTTTTGTCGTTCATCATATCCGAATCGCCATACATTCCATCAGGAGGAAGCCCGAAATCCTTGTTTTTTTCTCGGCTGCCCTGATTTTCTTGTTCAATTCCCTTTTCGAGTATGGATTTTATCATGATTCGCTATACCTGAATTTTTGCCTGTGTATGGGTTTGATCGCGGGAGTATATGCCCCTGAGGATATCGTGAAGAGAGGAAGGCGCGCATCTTACTCCCTTTTATCCATGCGCTATTACCTTTATTTTGCGTTGCCTGTTGTCGTGTCGTTTCTGTTAATTCCAGGACTTGTTATCAAGCCGTTTTATTCCGCGTATCAGGCGCAGATCGGCGATGATTTTGTCCTGGATGGCGATCAGGAGAAGGCTTTGAGATATTATCGGAAAGCCGTTCAGATTCAGGGGGATAATCCCTGGCATCATCAGCGGCTTGGGA
>JAFGFK010000020.1 GCA_016931135.1 Candidatus Sumerlaeota bacterium
AAAAAGTTTGATGGCAAAAGGCGCAACGAAATCGCCGCAATGGATCACCGCTTCCACCATCTCCCTTTTGAAAAGTTCAATGGCGCTATTGATCATTTGAAGGTGATCATGCGTATCCGAGATAATCCCGATTATCATTTATTCACCTCTCTACTATGATGAATCTCCCAGGTAATCCGCTATCCCTTGTTCCCAGGAACAGGGGATTATTCCGAGGACTTTTTTCGCAAGGCTTGAATCAAGGGAAACATCCGGAGGGCGGATCATATTCATGGGGGCGTCTTTCAAACTTTTGCCGTTTATGACATTGGGCGAATATCCCTTTTGTCTTGCGAATTCAACGCCGAATTCATACCGGGAGCATCGAGCGCCTCCTCCCAGATGCATGACGCCGGAAAAATCGGAATCAACCAGGCGGGAAATCGCCCCTGCAGCATCCCGTACATATAAGGGCGTACGATATTCATCCGTAAAAAGAACCGCTTCCCCCCGGGCAATGCCTTTTTCAAGCCAGGAAAGAAAGGAATCATGCCCGGGAGAACCCTTTCCGTACATGAGGGCAAGGCGCAGGATCGCATAATTTCCCCCCCAGGATTCTATAAGGGTTTCCGCCTCCAGCTTGGTTCTGGAATAAACCATGGTCGGATTGGGTTTGTCTGTTTCCCTGTAAAAGCCTTTCAATCCGTCAAAAACAAGGTCTGTTGAGATGTATATCACCCTCGTTGTGCGGGGGGATAGCCCTTCCAGCAGTTCTTGCGTCGCATTCACGTTGATTTTTCGAGCGATATCCGGTTTTCCCTCGCACAAGGCCGTTTGACTCAAGGCTGCCGCATGAATGACAATATCCGGTTCTATGGATTGAATCGTTTTTTTGATGGCGCCGGTTGAAAACAAATCGACCGGAATCTCCCTGATATTATCGTCTTCGGGTAGGGGAGAGGCATGATGGGCGCACCAGAGTTCATACCTGTTGGAAAGCGCCCGGATGACATGCCAACCAAGAAATCCCGAGCCTCCTGTTAAAAATATTCTTTTCATTCTCATGAAAAATCCTCGAGTTTATCGACCGCTTTTTTCAATTTATCCGGGTTGGTATGGGTATAAATCTGCGTGCTCGTTATGGCGGAATGCCCCAGCAGTTTCTGAATTTCCAGTATATCAACATCGTTCAGATGCAGAAGCGTGGCAAAGGTATGTCTCAATTTGTGGGGGGAAATTTTGATCTTGGAGATGCCAGCCTGCCTTACATAGCGTTTGACGATGTTTTCAATGGAACGCCCGGAGAGTCTTTTCCCGAATTTATTGAGGAAAATCGCCTGGGAATCGGAAACAGGTCTCTTATCGATATAATCTCTCAAGGCATTGATAACTAAATTGTTTAATGGGATCAGGCGTTCCTTGGCGCCTTTTCCGAACACCTTGATGGTTTCCCTTTCAAAATCAACAGAGGAAAGGTCTGCATGGACAAGTTCCTGGAGGCGAATCCCGGTAAAACCGAGGGTGACGATAATGGCGTAATCCCGGCATCCCATATCCGTTGATCTATCCGGAGCCTGAAGCAATAGTTTGACTTCGCTGTCTATGAGATAAATGGGCAGTTTCTTGGGGAGTTTTGGATTGCGAATAATGGCAGCCGGAGAAACTTTCAAATACTCGTGTTCCACGCAAAATCGGAAAAAGGCGCGGAGGGTGGAAATGACCCGGGCTATGGATGCGCTTTTATAATCATGTTCCACCTGAAAATGTTCCATGAATTTTCGGATCATATCTGCATTGATGGATTCCAGGGAAGGTTCGCGTCCGTGAGTATGGATAAGGTATTCCATGAATTTTTTCAGATAATAATTGTAATCTTCGCGCGTCACCGGGGAAAGATTTCGTTCTACGGTCAAAAAGGTATTGAATTTATTGATCAAGTCCGATAAATAAAAAGACATGATTGCATGTTACCTTTTATAGAATCGAGAAATATGGGAGGATATATTCACAGAATTATCCCGGAATCAACCCAAAGATGCGCCGAAAACCCACAAACCCCCCTTTTTTCCAACTTCGTTTAATGTAGATTAAACGAAGTTTGAGATATTATGCCCGAATTGTAACGCAATTTATTGATTTTCAAGCATTTATCTATGAATTTGAGAGGCTGCGCCTCAAGGCGTAACGCCCCTGAAACTTCGTTTATAATAAAGATTCATAAATTAATTTCCTGAAAAAACCGGCGTTATCCTGTTTTGGTTTCATTATTTCTGTTTAAAATTATTGTTGCCGGGATTCTTCTTCCGGTTTTTCTTCGGGAAGATTCTGATTCAGGTATTCCTCGATCTGTTTCTGCGATGAAGAAACTTTTTCTCCATCGAGCGTTTGATCGAGTATCCGGACTTCTTCTCCCGTGTTTTTATTTTCGAATACAAGAAACGATTTTTCGATTGTTCCGTTTTCTCCCCCTTCGGACTCCACTTCCGAGCCCTTCCAATTAAAGACCTTGTAACGCATCAGGAGATGCGCCAGGTAAAAAAGCATGTAAGTATTGGTTTCATCCGCCACCCTGTATAGGGACTCGAACATCCTCAGAAGAAGATCGTTGCGCTCCTTGCGGGAAAGAGGTTGCCTGGGGTCCGGAGCGAGCCTCTTGGTTATCCAGTAGGAAAAATAGGATTTGTCTTTGTAACGTTCCCAGCAATCCTTGCAGAAATCTTTTCGCGAGGCGTCCTCATTGGATAGAATGGAGGGATGTTTTTTTATTTCGACCAGAGATTTGCCGCATAAAAGGCACGCCTTGCCCGGTCGCGATATGTTGAGATACTGATCCTTTTCCATTTTTTTATTTGTTTCTCCTGATAAAGTTTCACCTTTTTTTGTTTTTTATTAAATCTATGATAAAATGTTCGATGACAAGCTGAAAATCCGGAACGTAAAGGTCGCTTGTTCTGGGATAAAGAATGGCATTGATTTTCAAAAGCTTTTGCAGGGCGTCCATGAGTTCTGAAACCGTATAATTTTTTTGACGCCGCCTTATTTTCTTCTGAATGAAATCCTGTTCCTTTGAAATATGAAACTTCAGATTTTGTGGGAATAGCAATTGGGAAAGGTCTGCGTTGATATTCGTCCTCTTCGATTGTTCCACCTTTGCCTGCAGCATGAGGGTAATTTGTTTGAGAAGGGAATTGAATATGCCTTTTTTTGCCGAGTCTTCGTTCTTCCGCATCCAGGAACGAATGATTTCCAGGGATTTGGAGAGATTGCGTTCCCGGAAGGCGTCTTCGAAATCCCACGACAAGCGACGTTCCGAGAACTTTTCATCATGCCCCAATTTCCTGAAGGCTTTGAAGAGGTTGGATTTTTCATTTACTCTCAGGTTTTCTTCGTAATTCTCCACATTGACAAGTATAAGTATATTACTGGATTTCAGGAGTTGGTCTTCAAGATATTTTATAAAATAAGCCTCACGGGAGGGTTCATCTTTGCCTTCCTTTTTCTTCTTTTTCCCGGGAGAGGATTTTGATGAGAAGGAGAGATGATATAATTCCTCGAGATTATAAACAACGATCACGCGCCTGGAATCCGGGAAAAAGGACACGGTGCCGAGTTCCGCCAGGAGATCGGGCATGATCTCGGTAAGAGATTGTTTCTTTCGGGAGGGCTTTGGGGAAAATTCAATATAATTCTCTTCGCGTTCCTCTTTGGTAAGGAAGTTTTCCACCAGATACATTCTGCATTCGTTGAGTTTGCTCTCATCATTGCCATATAAGAAGTATAAATTCTTTTCAGGATATTTCATTTTTTCCTCGGATTTGCCGTTTGTAAATTTCACGGATTTGGTTGAAGAAATCAAGGGTGGATTTTTCCCTGTAATCCGGGTAGGTCCATTCCCAGGGTTGATAGCTTTTCTCGTTCCCCCTGTAGTGAAGCGTTACCTCGCCGTATATATTTTTCCCCAGGTACAAACGGTGATCGTAATCTTTTGTCGTCGCAAGGACCACCTTGGAAAGGGAGAGGTATCCGGGATCGATATTGATCCGGCGGCGTCCATCCGGATGAGCGAAGAGTTTTTCCAGGGTATTGGTTTGCGTTTTGATCGAGGGGAGAAGCTCCATGTCGATCAAGCGTTGAATGGAAAGGAAGCCACGGAGGATTCCCTCCCCCAATTCCTTCACATAATATGTGGTTTTATCGAAGAGGATTATGGGGGATTTGCCGTCGATATCTCCATAATCGTTTATTATTCTTTTTTCCATCCTTTCAAGGATCTCTTCATCCGAAAAGAGGAGCCCGAAAAATAGTTTCACAACCGGCGGCTGTTTTTCCTCACCCATTGGTTTTCTTCCTTATTGAATTTCCTCCCTGATCAATTGAGGAGCGGAAACGAAAGAGGGAGAAATCGCGCAGGATTGTTCCAGTCTTTTCATGGCTTGCGCCAGCGGCTCTTCGCTTCGATAATATACGGTAAACAATGGCTCGTTCTTTTGAACCTTGTCTCCGATCTTTTTATGTAGAATCAATCCCACGCCAACGTCAATCGATGCGTCATAGGTGGCTCTTCCCGCTCCCAGAATCATGCAGGCGTTTCCGATTTCCCTTGTATCGAAACGGGAGAGGAAGCCATCGCTGGAGGCTGTGATTTCCCTGGAAAGCGGAGAGACGTCCATGATGGATTCATCATCGATGACGCGTGGATTTCCCCCCTGGGCAATCAGCATCTCTTCGAATTTTTTCAAAGCCTTTCCGGAAGCGAGGCGATCCTCGAGGATTTTTCTCGCCTGGGATGCTTGCGGCGCCTTTTCTCCCAGAACCAGCATCCGGGCTCCCAGTTCAAGGCATATTTCGGTGAGATCGGGCACACACTCCTCCCCTTTCAATATTTTCAGACATTCCAGAACTTCAAGCGAATTCCCAACAGCGTATCCCAGGGGTTGATTCATATCCGTAACCAGGGCGATCGACTTTCTTCCCAACTCCCGGATCACGCCGTTCAGGGAACGGGC
>JAFGFK010000285.1 GCA_016931135.1 Candidatus Sumerlaeota bacterium
CGAACAGCAACTCCCGGAGAGATCATTTACGAAGATCAGTTCCAAGTTGCAGTGATATAACGGCGCATCGGAGCCGCAGCCAAATTAAAAAATGAAAAATATATCTTTACAAATATATAGAACCCTTGATGATCAGATTAGACCCCTTTCCCGAAAAAAGGGCGAGAGAATGGAAGATTTAATCAAAAAGGCGCTTGAGATTTATTCGAGAGTAAAAGAAAATCATCCCTCCTGTCTTGACTTGTCAAACGACTTTGCCGGTTGTATCGAAGCGCCTTTTTTCACTTGTGAGGTGGTAATTTCTGAGGCATGTTTTCTTTTGCGTACATCCAAAGAGGGGACACAAGTTATTTTCAAGATGATGGAACGCGGCGTTATTGAGATTCCCTTCCGATTGGATTATCAGGTTCACCCTATTTCAAAATTAATGGGTAAATATTGCGATGTTTCCATGTCGTGAAACAACTGATAATGTTTATGCTCCTTGAAAATTCTTCCACGAACAAATTTCAATTCAGATATTGACGCAGAACTCCCGGGTATTTTATGATCCTTATCAATTAGATACATATGAAACCATTGGTTTACATTGAAACGACAATTCCCAGCTTCTACTTTGAGGAGCGCTCGGAACCGGAGATGGTAGCCCGGCGGAACTGGACGCGCGAATGGTGGCAGAACTACCGGCGTCTCTTCGTTCTTGTAACCAGCGAAGCAGTCCTCGCGGAGCTTGGGGAAGGCGACTACGAGTCCAAGAATGAGGCGATTGCCTTGCTCAAGGGCATTGATCTGCTTGATGTCCCGGATCAAGTGGCGGATATCATCGACGTCTATCTCGACCACAGCCTGATGCCTCGGGAGCGAGTGGGCGATGCGTTGCATCTGGCGCTTGCCTCATACCATAAATGCGACTTCCTTCTGACTTGGAATTGCCGCCATATCGCTAACGCAAACAAGTTCGAGCACATACGCATCATTAACTCGCGTTTGGGATTATTCGTGCCAACTCCGGTAACGCCGATGGAATTATGCATGGAGGAATTCGAATGAAAGATCAAACTTTGGAGCGAATCTGGAAAAACAGGGAAGCCATATCAAGAAGATGCGCTTACGATCCGCATCGGCTGGTAAAATATCTTCAACAGCGAAAAAAAGAACGCGACGCCGAACTACGCCCTGCGTTTGACCGTGATTCGAAAAATCTCGAGAAATAAGGAGAAAAGTATACATGGGACGCTATGTGGGAACTGTTGCAAGAGGGATTCGACTTCCTATAATACGCAAAGGAGACGCACTTGATGAAATTGTCGTGGAACGTCTTCTCAGGGCTTCAGAAGCGGAGGGGTTTTTCATTCGCGACAGGGATGTCATAGGGATTACCGAGTCGATTGTCGCGCGCTCACAGGGCAACTACGCCACAGTGGACGACATCGCCGCTGATCTGAAGTCAAAATTCAACGCCGACTGCCTGGGAATTGTGTTCCCCATACTCAGCCGAAATCGCTATGCGATTCTTCTTAAAGGCATTGCCCGCAGCGTAAAACATATTATCCTGCAGTTCAGCTATCCATCCGATGAAGTTGGGAATCAACTCATGGAAGAAAGCCTGCTCGATGAACATGGCGTCAATCCCTGGTCCGATCACCTTACGGAACACAGGTTCTCAGAGCTTTTCGGCGGATGCCTGCACCCTTTTACTGGAGTCGATTATGTCAAATATTACCGTTCCCTGGTGGAGGGAGAAGGGGCAGCCTGCACCATTCTTTTTTCCAATCACCCGCAAACCATTCTTGAACATACACGCAAGGTTCTTGCCTGTGACATTCATACAAGGGCGCGCACGAAACGCCAGCTGATTGCTGCTGGAGCGGAAACGGTTCACTGCCTGGATGAAATCCTGTCATCTCCCGTGAACGGCTGCGGGTATAATCCCGAATATGGTCTTCTGGGATCGAACAAAGCCACAGAGGAGACAGTGAAACTCTTTCCCCGGGAATGTCAAACTCTGGTTGATAGCGTTCAGGAACTCATAAAGGTGAAAACAGGGAAATCTGTGGAAGCGCTGGTGTATGGCGACGGCGCATTCAAGGACCCGGTGGGGAAAATATGGGAACTGGCTGATCCCGTTGTTTCTCCTGGATATACAAGGGGCTTGAATGGTTCTCCCAATGAATTAAAACTCAAGTATCTGGCGGATAATCAGTTCGCCGGTTTAACCGGGCAGGATCTGCATGATGCCATTGTAAACCAGATAAAGCAGAAAAAAGATGATCTTGTCGGATCAATGGAATCCCAGGGAACAACCCCACGGCGATTGACCGACCTCATTGGTTCCTTGTGCGACCTCACCTCCGGCAGCGGCGACAAAGGCACGCCGGTTATTTATATCCAGGGATATTTCGACAGCCTGGCAACCGACTGATAGAAAAGTTTGATTATGTGTGAAAAAGTTGAGTGGGACGGGTCTCCTGACCCGTCTTTTTGAAGAGGACGGGTCAGGAGACCCATCCTACTGGTTTTCATTGCAATCTGTTTTTCTGTTTGTAAACCTTGTGAAATTGGAGGTCATCATGTTTCGATTGTTTTCCACCTTTAAGATACCTTCATTTTTTATTTTTCATTGTCTATTTTTCATTTTTAATTTAACCGCGTCTCCGCCGCACCGCGACATCTTTCCCGATACCTGGGTGGCAACAGACGCCCTAGGGAGAAAAATGCCAGGATTCGATGAAGCGGGTCCGGTGAAAAATGACCAGCGCCGCGTTGTGGGAATTTTCTATATTACATGGCACGCCGATTCACACAGCGCGTTGAAAAGCCCCTACACAGCCGATGTCTCGAAAATCCTCTCCAGCGATCCGAACGCGCGACTCGATGCAAAGCATCCGCTATGGACGGAAGGCTCGTATCACTGGGGGGAACCCGAAGCGGGCTACTTTTTGAGCAAGGACGAATACGTCATCCGGAAGGATATGTCCATGCTTGCCGATGCAGGCGTGGATGTGCTTGTGATGGACGTCACCAACGCGGTGAGGTACTGGGATGAATGGGATGTTGTCTTCCCGGTGATGCAGAAGATGAAAGCAGAAGGCAACAAAGTGCCCAACTTTTGCTTCTGGGCGTTCAATGGACCCGTGATCACGGTCGTTCAGGATTTGTATGATAAAATTTACAAACTGGAGAAATATAAAGACCTCTGGTTCTTTTGGGATGGCAAGCCGCTCCTTCTTTATAACGGCAATCCGGGTACTGACGCCGGCGGCAATCAGCAGAATCCCAACCCGCATTACGAACCGGAGGCGGCAACAGATAAAAATCATCCCCACTATGGCGATCCATATTACGCTGAACAGTATCTAAAGGATTACTCAAAGGAAGTGAAGGACTTCTTCACGCTTCGCACCATGTGGTGGGGATACTACGAATGGGCGGGGAAGCGCTTTGTCGGAACAGAAGACAACTGGAGCTTCGGTTATGATATGGGCGACAAGCGAGTCAGCTCCATGAATCCGGACGATCTTGTCTCGCTCCATAACAGTAAAAAAGAAGAAGCAGCCGTAACGCCCGCGCAACATCCCTCCTCGCTTACAGGCAAATCCTGGACACGGGAAAAGGGAGAACCGGAACTGAACGAGCAGGACCTGCCTGTTCCCACTTATGCGCCCTGGCTGAAAAAGACCGTCGATCATCCCGAAGGTTATGGAATCTATTTCCAGGAACGATGGGATGAGGCGCTCAGGAGCAACCCGCAATTCCTCTACATCAATGATTGGAACGAATGGACTGCGGGTAAATATTATCCGGCGCCGGGACAAACCTGCGATTTCATGCGCCGCAAAAGCACGTACTTCTTCGTGGATCAGTATAACTCCGAGTTCAACCGTTGCATCCACCCGATGAAGGGCGGCTACACAGACAACTATTATATGCAGATGGCTCAAAACATCCGGAGATACAAAGGAGCGCGCCCCATCCCGGAGCTGCGCGGATACAGCGCGATCAAGATAGACGGGAACTTCGATGATTGGGAGAAAGTCAGCATTGAATACCGGGACACGATCGGCGATACCGCTCATCGCGATTACAAGGGCTATGGAGGCATGCATTACAAGAACGACTCCGGCCGCAATGATATCATCAGCGCCAAGGTCGCAGTGGATGGCAAGATGATCTACTTCCATGCAGAAACGAACGATGCCCTGACGCCGCATACCGGCGAGAACTGGATGCTTCTTTTTATTGATGCAGACAAGAATCCCGAAACGGGGTGGTTTGGCTATGACTTCCTCATCAATAAAAAGCTCATTGACGCCAGTACTACAACAATCATGCGGTTTGATGGAAAGACTCCCGGCGCTCCGTGGAAGGAGATTGCGAATCTGGACTATCGCTACAAGGAGAAGACTCTCGAACTTGCTGTACCCCGCAAGATTTTAGAGTTGGAAGGCAAGAACATTACATTCGATTTCCACTGGTGCGACAATCCCGCTGATCTGGTCGATCCGATCTCTCTCTGCGTGAATGGCGACAGCGCCCCGAACAGACGGTTCAATTACCGGTGCATCTGGAAGAAATAAATATGAAAGAAAATAAAAATTCACAGGTTTCCAGCATATCAAAAGCGCAAACATTAGGAGAGATCGCAGACTTTTGGGAAACGCATAGCCTGGATGATTATTGGGATAATACTCATGAGGTTGAATTTGAGGTGAGAGCGCAACGAAGAAGGCGGATTACGCTAACGCCGGAGGTTTATGAAAAGTTAGAATCCTATGCCCAAATGCAAGGCGTATTACCCGAGACATTAGTTAACCTATGGCTTTCTGAACGACTTCAAAAGGCAAAATAGGCAATTTTTTCAAATTACTACTCGGCAAGATGGATTTTATAGTTACTGTCCCCCCATTTCAGGATGTTTTGGTAATGAAATCAAGATTCGCCCAGAGATGAAAAACCTGTCAATTTTGTCTTGACGCCAACATCTGATATTAGTCATGATCCTTTGTGTATTGATAATGTGTATAATATACTGTATTATTTATACAGGAGTTAATGCGTATGGCGCGTTTGAATATTACTTTACCGGATGAAATTGCCCAGATACTATCCACCAAGCAGAATAAAAGCAGGTTTATAGCCGAAGCGTTAAAGGAAAAAATGGAGCGTGAGAAAAGGGACCATATAAACCGACTTCTGTTTGAAGGATATAAAGCGACAGCTAAAGAAAATGCCGATATAGATGATGATTGGGCAAATACGGAACTGGAAGGATGGGAATGAAAACATTTCCTCAAAGAGGCGAGATTTACCAGGTTTGCCTGGATCCCGCAATCGGCGCTGAAATCAATAAAACTCGTCCAGCTCTTATAATTTCCAATAATATTAATAATCAGGTTGCGCAAACCGTAACCGTTATTCCTATTACCTCGAATATTGAAAAGGTTTCCCCTTTCGAAACCCTTTTATCCTCTCATGAATCAGGACTTCCTCAAGACTCTAAAGCAAAATGCAACCAGATAAGAACAATAGACAAAAAAAGACTGGTAAAATCTTTGGGGGGAATTTCTAAAGAAAAGTTGAAGGAAATTGAAGATTCATTACGGATACATCTGGGGATGTATTTTGTTGATGATAAATAGTTCAATACCTTGCCAAATCCTTACCAGAGAAAAATCAACCTGGAAACTCGTTTTCAATAAGGCACGAATATTGCATACTTCTATCATAAAAGGAGTTTTTAAAAATGAGACTCGATAAATTGACCATAAAAGCCCAGGAAGCGCTCGCTGAAGCGCAAACCCTGGCTTCTGATAAAGGACATCCGGAAATTACGCCGGAACACCTGCTTCTCGCTTTGCTCGAACAACCTGAAGGCACGGTTCCAGCCATCCTCCAGAAAATCGGCGCAGCTCCGGAATCCCTTAAACTCAATCTGCAAAGTCTTATCCAGCGCATCCCGAAAGTCTCCGGAGCATCCCACGCAGCAGTCTCCCCATTACTGCAGGATGTGATGGATCACGCTTGGAAATCCGCACAGCAAATGAAGGATGAATACATCTCAACAGAACACCTTCTCCTCGGAATCCTCCATTGTAAAAAATGCGGTTCCAGGGAAATGCTTGTCAATTCGGGTGTATCAGAAGGCAACGTTTTATCCGCCTTGAAAGAGGTTCGTGGTTCACAAAGAGTCACTGACCTCAATCCCGAAGATAAATACCAGGCATTGAAAAGGTTCGGAAGAGACCTTACTGAGGAAGCCAGAAAAAATAAACTGGACCCTGTTATCGGGCGTGATGATGAAATCCGCCGTTTGATGCAGGTTCTTTCCCGCAGAACCAAGAATAATCCTGTTTTGATCGGAGAACCAGGAACCGGTAAAACCGCAATAGTTGAAGGGCTCGCTCAACGCGTGATAAACGCCGATGTTCCGGAATCCCTCAAAAACAAACAGATCGTGGCTTTGGACTTGGGCTCTCTCGTAGCTGGCGCCAAATTCCGCGGCGAGTTCGAGGATCGCCTGAAAGCCGTTCTTAAGGAAATCGAGGAATCCGCAGGTAATGTCATTATATTCATCGATGAACTCCATACCCTTGTTGGCGCCGGCGCAGCGGAAGGAGCGGTTGACGCTTCCAACATGTTGAAACCTGCTCTTGCCCGCGGCATCCTGCATTGCATAGGCGCTACAACGCTTGATGAATACCGGAAATATGTGGAAAAAGACGCTGCACTGGAACGGCGTTTCCAACCGATCCTTGTGGATGAACCCTCGGTCGAAGATACCATCGCAATTCTCAGGGGACTCAAGGAACGCTATGAACTTCACCACCATGTGCGTATCGCTGATTCCGCGCTTGTCGCTGCCGCCGTTCTTTCTCACAGGTATGTCTCCGATCGATTTCTCCCTGATAAAGCCGTTGATCTGATTGATGAGGCGGCATCCCGTCTCCGCATTGAAATCGATTCCATGCCGCAGGAAATCGATATAGTGGAAAGACGGATGCGGCAGCTGGAAATCGAACGCGAGGCTTTGAAAAAGGAAAAAGACAAGGCGTCGAAGGAACGGCTCGGGAAACTCGAATCCGAACTGGCGGAACTTAAAGAACAGAATACAGCCCTTAAAGCCCATTGGCAGAATGAGAAAAATATCCTCGCTGAAATCGGCGCTCTTCAACAGGAACTGGATAATTTCAAAACTCAGGAGCAAAAA
>JAFGFK010000286.1 GCA_016931135.1 Candidatus Sumerlaeota bacterium
ATAAGAAAATGATTGTTGTCAGCGATTATAATCAAATCCTTTCCAATCCACGCGAATCAGGCGACGAACCCTGCATGATCGCTGATTCCCTTCCCGGAATCCCGGTGATCGTGGGAGCGGACAGGATTCTCACAGGAAAATACGCCGTCGAAAATTTCAATCCGAATATCATCCTCCTCGATGATGGTTTCCAGCGCTGGAGCCTGGAGCGGGATTGCGATATCGTTTGCGTCGATTCCCAGAAGCCCCTGAATCAACTTCGCCTCTTCCCCAGAGGAAGCCTCAGGGAATCCATCCAGGGTTTAAAAAGAGCGCAAGCCGTCATCCTTACGAGAACTGAAAATGCAGCGGCGGCGCAAAAGCAGGAGGCTCTGATTCATGGCATAACGGGGGGGATTCCCATTATCAGGATGCGATACATCCTGGGAGAATCCCTTCCCATATCGGATATAGAGACTGAAGAAATCACGCCTGAAATATTGGAAAGAAAGCGCGTTCTTCTTTTCTGCGGGCTTGCAAATCCGGATTCCTTTTTCACCCTTGCGGAGAAACAATTCAGGCATGTGGAGAAAAAAATCGCCTTTCCGGATCATGTCTCTTATTCGGATGAACATATCCGCCAGATCAAAAGCGAATTTGTCTATTACAACTGCGATCTGGCTTTCACCACGGAAAAGGATGCGGTGAAACTCAAGGCAAAGGGGATTCCCAGAATGCCAATCTATTATTTCACGCTTCATACTGAATTCGAAGACGATACAGATCATACCCGTTTTCTATCGCTCCTCCTGGAGTCGAAAAAATAATGGCGCAAAATAGAAATATTTCCGATGGCGATATCAGGAACATGATCCTGAAACAGGGCGGAGTGGATCGCTGCGTTCTGTGCGGCAAATGCGCATCCGTGTGCCCCTCTTTCCGGGAATTCAAAAAGGAAGTATTTTCCCCGCGCGGCAGAACGGCGCTCGCCAAAGCCTTTCTGGAGGAAAAACTCATACCCGGGGAAAGGTATCTCGAGACTTTGTCCTGTTGCCTTTTCTGCCGCGCCTGTGAAAAGGCTTGCCCCACGCATGTACGCCCGGGATGGATTAATCAACTATTGAAAAATCTCCCGGAATTTGAAAAACTCCATGAAAACATTCTGCCTGTACTCCAAATGGATCAAAACAACCCTTACCCGGAAAGCCTTTTCAGGCGTCTTGGATGGAAGATCTCCCCAATATCCTTTGAGGAGCGTTTCCGGGAATCCGCGCAGGAATTAAAAACCGGTGGGAAACTCGCTGAAGTCGTCTATTTCCCCGGATGTATCCATAATCATGTCTTTCCGGAAGCTGCCCGCTCCACAATGTCTTTACTTGAAAAATTGGGTTATCGGATCATGATTCCGGAGGGATTGCGCTGTTGCGGCGCCCCTTATATTTATGCGGGAGATTTGAAAACCGCACGCAATCTTATTGAAAAAAATCTTCGAGTATTCGAGAAATGCCAGGATAAAACCATACTTTGCGATTGCGCTGGTTGCGCCTCGACGATTCGCTTCTGGAGCGATTTATTCCCAGAAGGATCGGAGGAGAAAAATCTCGCGGAAAACATGGCGGGAAACGCCTATATATTTTCCGATTTTCTGAAAAAATTTTCCCCTTCCATCTTTTCGCATATCCCCGATTTGAATGCCCTGAAATGGGCGGAAGAAATCCCCTGCAACGGTTGGGCGCTGTGGCTGTGTTCCGAATGTCCCGATATGCTGGATTCCATTCTGAAAAGAATTGATAAATATGTTGCGGAAAAAAAGTTGGAGAACTTAATTACTGAAGACGCCGCCTGTTACGCCTTCTTGAAAAAAAACCTGTCTTCTGTTAAAATCATTTCCCTGAGCGAACTCCTGGAAAATAATCTATAAAATATTTCCCTCTCATAGGGTTCGCCCTACTCATCCTTGTTCAGAAATTATGGATGTTTTACAAAGAGGTAAACTGTCACCTCATTTTTAATTTCAAATTTCTTTTCGCGACGAAGTTATCACGCCTCTGGTGTTATGAGGAATACGGACGCGTCGCGTCGAAGTCATCACGCCTCCGGCGTGATGACGAAGACGGATTCATTGATACTCTTCTTCCCACAGCGCTTCCTGTTCTTTCTTCTGTTTCCGTTTCTTGTAATAAGCGTACAGGAAAAGAAGGGTGATGAAGAACCAGGTTAAAGAACCGGAAAGAATGATATACAAGATGTTTCTCCACCGGGCGCCCAAGTGGTTTCTCCATTGTACCTCCAGGCTCTTCAAAATGATGGGATCTTGAAGCCTGCTTATGATCTCAAAGGATTCATTCGGGCGCTCCAGCCGTTTCAGAAAAGGATTCAATCCCCCCTTGCCAAAAAAATTCTTCATGATGAAATCCGTCATCGAGTAACTCTGAAGATAGGCAATTCGCATCTCTGATTTCCCATAGGGAAAATTTTCCGATAATTGTGAGAATGGAATGAATCTGTTCATCACATGCGCCAATGAAAGATTGACGGAATCCCCGAAAGACCATTCTCCCGCAAGATGCATGGCAAGTCCTTCGTTCAACCATAGGGGAAGACTCGCCGCAACCTTCAATCCCAGGTAGATGTGGGCGTATTCATGGATCATGACAGGCTGAATATCTTCTTTTTTCAGGATTTGAAACTGCTCCCCGTTTATAAAGATCGCCCTTCTTTCCGGAGAGGCGCAGGCGACGATATGCTCCGGATTCAATCCGCTTTTTTGAAGGAAATCCTTTTGCGTTGCGCAATAGACAAGAGAAACCTTATCCTGCGGCGGATCGAATCCCTGATCCTTGAAAAACTGAACCGCCTTTTCCCCGAGCTCCAGGAAAAATTCCGCTGCCTTTTGCTTATCCTCCGGAAAGTCCGCAATAAAATGAACGGTATTCTTTTGAGATATTGTTTCCTCCCCGAGAAGACGCCCCGGAAAATGAAAAAACATCAGGAACATCATGATTCGGGCGATCTTAACCATTCAAATCCCGCCGCTTGAATAGAATGAAACTCAAACAAAGAAAAAGAACCGTATAGAAAAGAGAGAATCCAACGCATCTCTGGATTTCAGGAGTCCACCACCTTACATCGATCCCCATGGCAAGATCGTTCATGATCACAAACGGTTTGTCCAGATAAGAGGAAAAGAGATAATATTCCAGGTAATGATCTCCCACGGGGATCAGGAATTTGAAAGGTTCCATTCCCACGAAAATCCCCAGGGCAAACCCCAAGGCGCCAACAAGGGAGCGCGATAACGTGGATACGAAAAAACCGAACGAGAAAATACTAACAAGAGGAAAAAGGATCAGGATATAGGAGCGAAAAAGAGCGAGGATGAACCGCCCCTGGGAAACGATGATTTCCCCATTTTCCCGAAGGGGAGCAAACCCGTATCTCAGCGCCCCTGTTATGATTCCAGCAAACAGATTCGCCATCAGAAGAACTGTCAGATATAGAAATCCGATCATGATCTTGGCAATGAGAAATTCGCTTCTTTTCAAAGGGCGCGAAAGTATATCCCGGTATCTCCCGTATGCGGTTTCACTGGCAATGAGGATCGAACCGTAGATCAGGATGAAAATCGGAATCAGAGAGGTTACGGCAACCTGAATCGAATTGGCGAGATAGATGAATCCCGTCAAATCCCTTGAGCTGGTTATCTGGTTGAATCCCAGGGAACAGAACCAGGGGAGAGCCATGGAAAGAATAAGCCCCAGGTATAAAAATCGCGTAGCGATCGCCTTGGTCAACTCGTTTCGAAAGGCAAGAATAATTCTCTTGAACATGTTTATCCCGCCATCATTGAAAAATCATATTTCAGAGCATTGATTTTAAATTTTAAATTATTCATTTCTTGTCGCGTCGAAGTTATCACGCCTGAGGCGTGATAACGAAGACGGATTCATTTTTCATTGTAATAGTCTTTTTCCTCCGGTTCATGAACGGTATCGAGGAGTTTTGCAATCACCGCCTCTACATTAATTCCTTCGGCGTCCGCATTGAAATTGGTGATGAGTCTATGGCGGAGAACAGCCGGCGCCACGGAGCGCACATCCGCGCAGGATACGTTGATCTTCCCCTCGATTGCAGCCCGGGCTTTCGCCCCCAGAATCAAATATTGCGCAGCGCGGGGACCGCATCCCCATGAAATCCATTTTTGGATGAAATCCGGCGCCTCTTTGGATTTAGGCCTCGTGGAACGCGCCAGCCGGGTTGCATAAGTGATTACATGATCCGATACCGGAATGCGCCGCACCATTGCCTGCATCTTCAGAATGGCGTTTCCATCCATGATCTTCTGAGGAGTAGCAGGCTCCTCAAAAGTGGTTTTTCTGACAATCTCTATCTCATGTTCCAGCTCCGGATAATCGATCAGGATATTGAACATGAAGCGGTCGAGTTGCGCCTCGGGCAGGGGATAAGTTCCCTCCTGTTCGATCGGGTTTTGCGTGGCGAGCACGAAAAAGGGGAGATCGATATCATAAGTTACGCCGCCTGCGGTTACCCGGTATTCCTGCATTGCCTCAAGGAGCGCAGACTGCGTTTTGGGAGGGGTGCGGTTGATTTCATCCGCAAGAAGGAGGTTTGTGAAGATAGGCCCCTTGATGAATTTGAACGATCTCGTGCGGGTATGTTGATCCTCTTCGAGGATGTCGGTTCCTATGATATCGGAGGGCATCAAATCCGGCGTGAACTGGATGCGGTTGAATTTCAGATCGAGTATTTGCGAGATAGTGCGAACGAGAAGAGTTTTAGCCAATCCTGGTACTCCGACGATCAGGCAATGGGCGCGGCAGAAAAGGGCGATCAGCAGTTCCTCGATGACATCATCCTGCCCTATGATCGCCTTGTGAATTTCCTGCAAAAGCGCCGAACGTTTCTGTGAAAAATCCTCGATAAAGCCCTTGTCCAATCCTTCCTGTTCCATAGAACGCTCCTTTCATAACGAGCAAAACATATATTCCGCATCTCCAGTGGGACGGGTCTCCTGACCCGTCATTTTCTGAATCCATCGGACGGGTCTGGAGACCCGTCCTACCGGGGAAGATCAATCAATGCTGATTCAATCATTAAAAGGCAAATTCTCCCTTTTTCCATAAAATTTCAAAATCGAGAGTGAATGATTGTTCCCAGTACTTGCAATAATATTTTTCAGTAGATAATGTCATCCATAATAACATTTTCCCGTCAAAGCTAAATGAGGGAATGAATTTTTATTGTTTTGTGAGTATTTTCGCTAATCCTGGGAGGGAGATATGAATTACCAGTCAAATTCGATTAAATTGGTATCGGCTTTTTGCCTGCTTTTGACGTCTTTTGTTTTTCCAGAAACATATTACGTAAAAACAGATGGCGACGATGGCGCCGCAGGAACCAGCTGGGAAACCGCATATAAAACCATCACAAAAGCCGTAAATATCGCAATAGATGGGGATGTCATCTGGGTAAAGGAAGGAACCTACCAGGAAGGGGATACAATTACCATTCCCCAAGGGGTATCTCTCTATGGCGGTTTTGCAGGAACGGAAGCCACTCTTGAAAAACGCAATATTTCAGAGCATCCAACCATTATTGATGGGGGATATTTATATCGCTGTTTTTATAACTATGGGACTATCGATGGATTTTATATTACAAAAGGGAAATTTTGGATAGATTTTGGGGGAGGGATATATAACGAACATGGCATAGTGAGTAATTGTACCCTTTATACCAATGAGGCAAATTCAGGCGCTGGGATTTACAACTCATACGGAAAAGTAACTAAGTGTAATTTTTATGAGAATAAATGTGGTTCCTATGGAGCTGGGATCTACAATCATAATGGAGAAGTGAATGATTGCATTCTTTATTCCAACTTTGTATATCATAATGGGGGAGGGATATACAACTTTCGGGGTATGGTGAATAATTGTACTCTTTATTCAAATGAAGCAGATGAAGGGGGAGGGATATATAACGATTTAGGAACAGTGAATGACTGTAACATTTACTCCAATGAAGTAGGAGACCGCGGGGGTGGAATTTACAATAATAGAGGAACCGTGAAAAACTGTATCATTCACAATTCTAAAACAATACATTATATTACAGGTGGAGGGATTTATAACTACCATGGCATAGTAACTAATTGTACATTATATTCCAATGAAGCAGCTGAAGGTGGAGGTATATATAATTCATCTGGAGAAGTGCAAGAATGTATTCTTTATTCGAACTCAACAAGTTATACAGGAAGGGGAATAAGAAACGATTCGGGCACAGTGAATTCATGCATTCTTTATTTAAATTCAGCTGAAGAAGGCGGCGGAATTTACAATTTTCAAGGAACAGTAACAAACTGTATTCTATACTCTAATTCAGCTAAAGAATTTGGAGGCGGGATTTATCACTTTTATGGTAGCGTGAATAATTGCACCCTTTATTCCAATTCTGCAATACATTGTGGTGGAATTTATATTAACAGAGGAACAATAATTAACTGCATCTCATGGAATAATAGAAATGGTGACATAGCAAGAATAGGCGGTGAAGTATTTTTTTCATGTTATATGGAGGCGTCGGATGAAAATGACAATATCAAAGGTAATCCTATCTTTATGAACACATCGGGGGATTCTTCCACATGGGATTTTCATTTACAGAATGGTTCTCCCTGTATCGATTCAGGAACAACAGATACTGCTCATTGGAAGTTGCCGGAAATGGATATCGATGGAAATCCTCGCCCTGGTGGAGACGGTAAGGTTTGCATGGGCGCCTATGAATCTCCTGAACATTATACTCCCTTATTACCGCACCCAAGGAACCGTATTTATGTAAGTAAATCAGGTAACAATACAAACGGCATATCTTGGGAGGATGCCTATACTTCCATAACCACGGCTTGTAGCGCTTCAGATGGAAATGGACAAACCGCCTTCGAGAGTTAGATAGTAAACGCCATAAAAACTCGAAGGAGGAAGTCCAAATGA
>JAFGFK010000287.1 GCA_016931135.1 Candidatus Sumerlaeota bacterium
CCACGGCTCACCACATCCATGATCCGTCTTTTGCGCATCTTTTGAACCGCGCCCATGGTGAGTCCGGAATGAATGGTTATGAAATCCACGCCCGATTCCGCGTGGCGGCGCACGGTGTCCAGGATCAGCGACTCGTCCAGTTCCGGAATCTGTTTTCCTTTTCCCAGAATCTCCACAACGCATTGATAAATGGGAACGGTTCCCAAAGGAACAGGGGAACGCTGGATCAGGATTTTGCGGATATGGTCAAGGTTTCCTCCTGTGGAAAGGTCCATCACCGTATCTGTTCCGGCTTCGATGGACGCCTCGAGTTTTCTGATTTCTTCTTCGAGATGACAATGTTCCGATGATGTTCCGATATTGGCGTTGACCTTGGTGCGAAGTCCCTTGCCGATGCCTGTCGGGCGGCATTGGTCGTGGTTTTTATTTCGGGGAATGACAATCAGACCTTGCGCAATCCCTTCCCGGAGAATCTCCAGGGGGATTTTCTCCGATTCCGCGACCGCTTTCATTTCCGGAGTAATCACGCCGTTACGCGCTGATACGAGTTGTGTCATGGATTCCTGCCTTTTGTTTCTTTAATGGTACGGATCAATTCCCGCGTCGTCTCTGTGAGGTTGTCGCTTTTCATGATCGCCGACGCCACTGCCGGAGCGGTTCCCCCGTTCAAACACACCTCTTTGATATTATCCCCGTTGATTCCGCCTATGGGGACAAAGGGCAGCTTGATCTCGCGGGACATCCATTGAAGCATGGGAATGCCCAGGGGGGCATACTCGGATTTCTTTGTGGATGTGGGAAATATGGGTCCTATCCCGATATAATCCACATCGAGAAACATCGCATGGATGGCTTGCGCCTTGGTATGCGTGGAAAGCCCGATGATTTTATTCGCTCCGAGGATTTCCCTGGCGATGTCAACAGGCATATCCTCCTGCCCCAGATGCGCGCCGTCCGCATCGATCTCCTTCGCCAGATAGGGATTGTCGTTGACAATCAGGGAAGCGCCGTATTCCTCGAACATGGGTTTTATTTTGAGACCCACCTCGATCAGTTCCTCGAAAGGAGTCGTTTTATCCCGAATCTGAACGACATTGGCGCCTCCCATCAGAACCTCGCGAATGATCTGGATGTAGTTCCGGGGAGCAGCCATCGCCAGATCCGTGATGACATATAAATTCCAGTTCCGGCAAATCTCTTTTTTGTTTTTTATCTCCATGGGAATTCACGTTTATCGAAATCGGGGAGGTTATTCCATATCGGGAATCTCGATGGTAAAGCGGCTCAGATCGTTTATTTCACTTGTCAGGGTCAAAAGCTGGCTGTCCAGATTTTTCTTTTTCCCCGAAAGATCGCGTATTTCCTCTTCCAGCTCCGGAATCACCTCATCGCGCAAGGCGTCTCTTTCCTCGGCGTACTTTTCATAAAGATTCTTGAGATCGCGGATTCTTTCATCGCGGTATTTTTCCGCATCCAGGCGGTACTCGCGAATCTGCCGCGCCGCTTCTGTCTGGATCGCCTGGCGTTTTTGCTTCAGTTGGGCGATCTTTTCATCCGTTTCTTCCAGTTGTTTCTGCAAATGAATGTCATTTCCCTCGCGAGAAAGGCGCTCGGTTTGATCCCCCCTGAGGTTTTCCAGCTTGGCTATCTCCCGCGTGATCCGGTCCAGCTCCGTACTCACCTGCTGAACGCAATCATTCAAATGATTCATTATTTCCTGAAACGCCGTATCCATTATGATTCCTGTTTTACCAATATTTAGAACTCGCCCCATGTGAGAATCGTTACATAATACAAAAAAACAGATATTCCTTTTTTTCAGGCAGAGTCAAGATTTGTTTTTGATTGATTCTTCATGATATTTGTGGAAGGGATAACATGTTTTTTGATGAAATTGCCGCACTGACGCGCTGTTTCAGGAGGTTTTTATGATAAAAGAACTTATATTGAAAAACCGCAGTTATCGAAGGTTTCAACAGAATTCCCTCATTACAAGAGATGTCCTCGAAGAACTGGTCGATCTGGGCAGGATTTCCGCGTCAGCCGCCAATCTCCAGCCCCTGAAATACATGCTCTTCAACGATCCCGAGAACGCCGCCGCCATATTCCCCCACCTTGCCTGGGCTGGTTACCTCAAGGATTGGGGAGGACCAAAGCAAGGGGAACGCCCCTCAGCTTACATCATCATGCTCTGCGATAAAAACATCGCCCCGGGCGTGGGATGCGATCATGGCATCGCAGCGCAAAGCATCCTCCTCGGAGCGTCGGAAAAAGGCCTGGGGGGCTGCATGATCGGTTCCATCGATCGGCAGGGATTGAGAGAGACCCTCGACATATCCGAACGCTACGATATCGTTCTTGTTCTCGCCCTGGGAAGACCCGATGAAAAAGTGGTTCTTGAAACCGCAACGTCACCGGATAACGTCAAATACTGGCGGGATGCGGAAGGCGTCCATCACGTCCCCAAACGCCCCCTGAAGGAAATTATTATCAATTAAAAACGCCGAGGAGTCGTCTCATGAAAATCGCCCTTGTGAATACGAACAGGATCAAGCCTCCCATCGCCCCGATTGGATTGGAATATGTCGCTGAGGCTCTCAGCGCCGCCGGATATGCGCCCTCCATCCTCGATCTCTGCTTCGAAGACGATTGGAAAGCCTCCCTGGAGAAATTCTTTGACAAATCAGACTTTGATCTGGTGGGCGTGACCTTGAGAAACACGGATGACTGCTCCTTTAACTGCCAGTCCTTTCTCGGGGATTTTTCCTCTATGATAAAGGAGGTTCGAAGACATTCGGACGCCGTGATCGTGGCGGGCGGCGTTGGATTTTCCGTGATGCCGGAACAGGTTCTGCAAATATGCGGCGCTGACGCCGGCATCTGGGGCGATGGCGAATTTGTCCTTCCCGAAATGGCGAAACGCATCCAAAACGCCACGTCATGGCATGATCTTCCTCAAATCATCCATAAACATAACGGCGTATGGAAACGGAATCCGGCGCATTCGCAACCTCTTTCCTCCCTTCCTTTGATGAATCGTAATTTCTTCGATAACAAACGCTATTTTCAGGAAGGGGGGCAGGCGGGTATCGAGACAAAACGCGGCTGCCCGGGACAATGCGTCTATTGCGCCGATCCCATCGCAAAGGGGCGTCGCTCTCGATTGCGCCCCCCGGAAGCGGTTGTTTATGAACTCAAACAACTTCTCAAACAGGGCATCGACCATATCCACGCCTGCGACAGCGAGTTCAATATCCCCGAAGATCATGCGAAAGAGGTTTGCCGGGAGATCATCCGGCAGAATCCGGAAAAGCGTCTCAGATGGTATGCGTATTGTTCCCCTGCTCCTTTTTCCAGAGAACTTGCCCATCTGATGCGTCAATCAGGTTGCGTAGGCATAAATTTCGGAACCGACAGCGGCGATGACGACATGCTCCGCAAACTGGGACGCAATTTTACCTCTGAAGACATTACGCAATCTGTGAAGTTCTGTCAGGATGAAAATATCATTGTGATGCTCGATTTGCTTCTGGGCGCCCCCGGAGAAACAAAACAAAGCGTGACAAACACCATTCAACTCATGAAAAAGCTGGAGCCGGACAGGGTTGGCGTGGTGGTGGGCGTACGCGTTTATCCCGGAACCAAACTGGAACAGATCATAAAAAGTATGCAATACGAAAAAAGAGAGATCGCGTTTGACGATCCGGAAAAACCGGTTGTCTTTTTAGAACCCGCCATTGAATCTTTCGTATTCGAGCTTGTTGATGAACTGATAGGGGAGGACGACCGTTTTCTATTCTTCGATCCCACAAAACCGGATAAAAATTATAACTACAACGCCAACGAGGTATTGGTGAACGCCATAAAGAAAGGTTATCGCGGCGCATACTGGGACATCCTCCGCCGCTACTCCCAGGAAGACAAAATCGAAATATTGCAATGATAAGAAATGTCTCGCTTCAGACTCGTTGACGTTCATTCCACGATGACATTTTTTTTCTGTTCCGGAGTGGGGAGTTTTTTTAAATTCCTTCGAAGCCCTGTTCGCGCAATATCTCCCGGAAATTGTCTCGCGTGATCAGGATGCCGCGCGTCCGCGTATCCAGCGGAGGCTCCACGCCCTCTTTGATCCAGCGGTACATCATGGTCGCCGTATCGTAACCATGCTTCTTCGCCTGCAATAACATCGAACCGTAAAAACCAGTCGCCTCCCTTTTTTCAAGCTCTCCGATACAGTCCGTGCCGTTGATCCCGATCCCGCATACATCCTTCGGGGAAAAACCGCGCGCTTCCATGGAGCGTATCGCCCCCAGTACGGCGGAATCGTTCATTCCCGCAACCAGCCAGTGTTTTACGCCTGGCTTTTGAACAAGGAGGATGTCCGTCGCTTCCAGGGAACCCTTGATGTCCGATGTTTTCTGAGGCGCCAGGTAAATCTGTTCCTTCGGAAAACCGGCGGCAATCAGCGCCTCCGCTGCGCCATCCGTACGATCCTTCGCCGTATCCAGTTCATGAAAGGTGATCATGGCGACGCCGGTATCTTTGACATCCCAGCCACGCTTCTGCATCTCCTTGTAGAGCTCTGCCCCCACATCCTTGCCGATTTCTTTTCCCGCAATGCCCAGGTAATGCACGTTTTCCATGAACTTGCCATCATTGCCGATGAAACGGTCATCCACGGCGATCACCTTCAGTCCGTATTTTTCGGCGCGACTCATGATCGCGGGTCCCAGCTTCACATCCGGCGTGCAGATCAGCAAACCTTTGGCGCCCTTTACGCCCAGGTTGTCGATCAGCGAGAGCACCTTTTCGCTGTCCGTTCCCGCCAGTTCCATCAACTCGAATCCGTGTTCCTTCGACGCCTCGCGGGCAAAGCGATGCTCCATCTGAAACCACGGCTCCTCCGGTTGTTTCACGATGAAACCGATGGTGATTTTTTCCCCTTCCTTCGGGGTGGGGGAGGATGATACTCCCGCCTCCTCGCCGCATCCGGCGAGTAATACGATAAACATGACGAATACCAGGTTCTTGAGAAGATTCATGAATGATTCCCCCTTTGTTTCTTTTATAAACCGCTCACATCTGCGGTTTTCTTTTGAACGATTTCAAAACATTGCGAAGCGCCCCGGGATTCTGGCGGAATTGATCGAACAGAACGGCAGTCAGCAGTATCCCTCCTCTCACAACATACTGCCAGAAGGTCGGCACATTGGTCAGGTTCATCGCATTTTCCACAGTTCCCATTATGAGGACTCCGGAAACAACATAGATCATGCTGCCGACGCCTCCCGTGAGTGAAACGCCGCCCAGCACGCACGCGGAAATGACCTGGAGCTCGAACGAAACGCCCACTTTGGGATCCCCGATTTCCATGCGCGACGCAAGGATGACCCCCGCAAATCCCGCCACAACGCCCTGCATGGAGAAGATCATGATCTTGTAAAATCTCACGCGGATTCCCGCAAGGTGGGCGGCTTCCTTGTTACCGCCTATAGCTAGCGTATTCCTGCCGAAAACCGTCCTTCCCAGAAGCAGCCCGAAAAAGATAAAGAAGACGACGAGAATCAGAACGGGAACGGGAACGCCGGCAATGTTTCCCGTACCGAGCGCGCAGAACCTGGGATTGGGAACAAATATCGATTTCCCATCGGCGAATAACAGGGCAAGTCCCCGCACGATCTGCATCGTCGCCAGGGTTGTTATCAATGCGTTGATGCGAAAAAATGCGATCACGATTCCATTGAACAATCCGACCAAACCGCCGATGCACACCCCCGCGAGCGCCCCGATCACGACGCTTCCCGTGGTAACCGTTACAAGCGCGGAAAGCACGCCGGAACAGGCAAGAACCGAGCCCACCGAAAGATCGAAGTCTCCGGATGCCAGGCAGAAAAGCATCGTGCACGCCACAATTCCGATGGTGGATACGGCAAGCGTCAATCCTTCCATGTTTGCCGCCGAGAGAAATCCATCGATGGTGAAAGAACATAGGATGAACAGCGCCACGAACACCGCCATCATGCCGAATACATCCCAGATTTCCCAGAAATTTATTTTTCTCGATGTTGAGGAAATTTGTCCCATTCTATAAGCCCCATTCTCTCTATATCATTTTGCATGCCGTTCAGGCAACGCCTTCGTTTCGCTGAACGGGCAGCGCCAGATTCATCGCCTTTTGCGAGTCGAATTCCCCGCGTTCCAGATAACCTGATATCTCTCCATCACGCATTACCATGAGGCGATCGCAGACCCCGAGCGCCTCGGGAAGATCGCTCGAAACCATGACAATGGCAATGCCCTCTTTCGCAAGACGATACATGATGCTGTAAATCTCGCTCTTGGCGCCGATGTCAATGCCTCGCGTCGGTTCATCCAGGAGGATCACTTTTACATTTTCGGAAAGCCATCTTCCCAGAATGACCTTCTGCTGATTACCGCCTGAAAGGTTCAAAATGAGTTGTTTGAGCGATGGCGTGCGGATATTGAAATCCTCGACGCGTTTTTCCGCATTGTATTGTTCCCATTTCTCGTAAATGAGGAAGCCGTTCTTTCTTCTTGCGCTTATGTTGAGATTTTCCATCACGGAGCGCACCGGAAATATGCCCTCGGCTTTTCGGTCCTCCGGACACAGCATTACTCCATGCCGGATCGCCTGCCGCGGGTGACGGAAGATGATATTCCGCCCAAGGAGGCGAACTGTTCCTTCATCCGGCGGAACAGCGCCGTAAATCAGCTTCAACAGTTCCGTACGCCCGGCGCCTACCAAACCGAATATCCCGAGGATTTCGCCCTTGTGAACTTTGAACGTAGCGGGCTTGCTCAATCCTTTTCCCGCAATGCCGGTTACTTCCAGCGCCGCTTCCCCGCGTTCTCGCGCATGGTAATTGAAAATGTTTTCTATATTCCTTCCCACCATACGGTTGACCAGAATGTCCTGCGTCACTTCCCTCATGTCTTCGAATGTCTCGATGTGTCTGCCATCGCGCAATACGGTTACTGAATCGCACAGCTCGAAAATCTCCTCCATGCGATGCGTTACGTAAAGGACGGCTTTGCCTTGCAGTTTCAAGCCGCGAATGATTTCGAAGAGTTTCTGGATTTCCCTTCCGGAAAGGCTGCTGGTCGGTTCGTCAAAGGCGATTGTATTGGCCCCTCGGGAGAGGGCTTTGGCGATTTCGACCATCTGGCGTTGCGCTATGGGGAGACGACGCACGCGCGCGCGGGGATTGATGTCTTCGCCCAGCTGCGCCAGCAAATCCCGCGCTTTTGCGTACAATTCCCGGCTTTTCAGGATACCGCTGTGATGGGGGAGATGTCCCAGGAAAAGATTCTCCGCCACGGATAGATCGGGAACGAGGTGCAACTCCTGGTAAATAACGGCAACGCCCGATGCGATTGCCCCCAGGGTGTTGTTATAGTTCCGGCGCTTTCCCCCAATGTGGATTTCTCCTTCGGTTGGCTGGTATGCGCCGCTTAATATTTTCAGCAGCGTGGATTTTCCCGCGCCGTTTTCACCCACCAAACCGCGAATCGAGCCACGAGCGACTGAGAAAGAGACGTCTTCCAGGGCGCGAACCCCGGGAAAAACTTTCGTTACATGTCGAAACTCTATCTGCGGTTCATTCATATCCGGCGTATTCTCTACAAGACTGATGGACAATAAAAACAGGAACAGATAGTCCTTATCTTCCGGATACTGTCAACCCATTTTTTTCCCATGGACTACTTGAATTATCATTTCCTCTCCGATGTAAACTTGGATTGCAATCTGATGAATAGATTCCTTTTCATACTTTTCAAGGGAATATTGTTTATCAGTTAATGAGTTTTTATACGGAAATATCCAGTCTTCCACCAAGAAAAATGATGTGCGCCCAATTTAGGGAATTAGAAGAAATGCGCCCTTTTTTCGCCTTTAATTATGCAACGGGTCTATTTTTGTATACAGAAAAACGCCGTTTTGAAATTATCTAATGGAAACAGAAGAAAACCCTTTTCCGCTTTCATATATGAATATTTCAGCGCCGCAAAACTTGTCATTTTTATCCTTCAGCCACCCCCCGGTGTTGTATAATGTCACCGGCTTCATGTCCGCAGCAAGTATCGGCTTGGTCTTTGGGGCATTTTCATCCCCCCAGGATGTGGGTTGGTGGGTATGTCCAAAAATCACATACCATGGGACCGGAATACTATATTTATATTTCATGTTTAGATTGTGAATCTCGCATATTGTGGCATTGTAAAAATTTCGGAAACGCTCCTGAACATCTTTTTTATATATGAATTCCTCATTATACCGTGTATCTTGCGCTTCTTTGATCATATTGAGGATCATGCTTTGAAGCGCCTTAAAAGCGGCATCTGTCATCCATTCAAGATACGGTTTGTACCACGGAAATCGCGCTATATTGTCAAGTTCGTTTTCGAGTCTTGATAAATATTTGCTGATTCTTTCCAATTTGCCATCTTTTATATCACGTTGAACTTGTCGAATTACATTGGTCAATGGTCCAGCCTGGCCTACGCCTGAACATGCCAATTGTGAAAGGGGGAAATTGATCCCTGTCATTTCACTCAAATCCATTGACTCCCCTATGCGCAAGTCCTCCTGTATGATTTTTAAAGACCACTCCCCAACCAATGCCCAATATGTTTCCAGATAATGGCCATGGGTGATCATGACAGATTCGTTATCCGTAACCATATATACATTTGGATATGCAAAGTTAAATGGAGTCGATTTCCCTTCTGGTTCTGTAATATGATCCAGAAACAAACCTGCATATTTGGTTTTTTCCGGATCTTTTTTTGCCGTAACGCCCGATAGGGTGAATCCCTGGAACTTGCTATCTTTCCTATCGTCGATAAAACCTGGAACCGATCTTCGAAACGGCCTTTGTGGCTTATGTTTCTTTATCTGGTTAATTATATTTGTCTCATATTCAACCGTATGCCAGAGGTCCACATCATGATTACCAGGTATGAATATGATTTCTTCGGCAATTTGATCCTCCTGAATCTGCAGAAAGAAAACTTTTGCGGTTTCATAAGCCTCTTTGTAACTTGAGATGGAGAAATCGAATATGTCGCCAACCAGAATAAGATAATTGTTATTTTTTCCTGCCGCAGCTTTAAAAGCAGGATATTGAGGCCCTATGGTTGCCTTCATATCTCCATCTTGTGTAACCAATGTACCCATTGGATCCCCAAAATGAGTATCGGAGATTATTGTAATACGCATAATACTAATCCTCCTTTATTCTTTATTTATTCCCTGGAACTGGCTCAAGCCGGAGAACAATTCCTGCGTTGTGGAGAACCTGTTCATCAAATCCCAGAGCCCGGATTGTCTCTACGTTTCTATCAAGAGGATTTGAAATTTTGCTGATATGTTCCCATTCTTCCTTGTCTATCTCTCCTCCAGCGCCGATCCACAGGGAAGTTATTGGTATCGGATAATCACTCCCCAGAACAAGCCGTTCCGGTGGAATATTATCCTTTATCTCTTTTATTAAGTTTATTCTGTATGGGGAAGGAAAGGTGAGCGCTGAAAGATCGGCA
>JAFGFK010000288.1 GCA_016931135.1 Candidatus Sumerlaeota bacterium
CCCGAATGGACTGCCATTTTCGACAATCGACTCTGGCGAATCTATCAACTAAAAGAGGGGCAATCCTGATCCAAGTTGCGCAGTAAAATTCTAAAGAATATTGATATTGATGGACTTAAATTTATACGCCAATTACCTTCAGGACTTCATCCCCGTAGTGGTTGATCACCTTTATGGCGATCCTGCCGCCCTCCGGGATGTCAAACGGGCGGCTTTCCACGCTGTAAAGCGACGACCAGGCATCTTCGTTGATCTCGGAGCGAAGCGCGCGCTTCAGTTTGTCGTAAGGTTCGTCTCCACCCGTGAAATAGGCTTGCCTAACAAAAAAACTCTCCCCGTTGTAATCCGTATCGATAAACCAGCATGCCACGTCATCCGTTGAATTGCTCCGTATCGCGCCGGTTGTGGGATCGTAAACATCAACTCCCTGCAGTTTCACAGTGATATAGTGGCGAGTGGTTAGTGGCAGGCGTTCCGGCGTTAAACTTATAATGGCAGAGAGCGCTTCAAGCCGCTCAACATCTTTGAAATCTCCTCTATTCGAAGGTTGAGCGTTTTCTCTTCCTCTTTTGTCAGAAATCCCAGCCTTCCCGACAGTTCGATCTGCGTATCCAGTTCTGCCATACTTCCCCGCGCCACCCCCAGAAACTGTAGAAATTCGCCTCTGGAGTTCCTCGATTGCCCTTCTGCGATGTTGGATGGAATCGATACCGCCGCTCTTCTCATTTGAGAAATCAGCCCGAATAACTCGTTTTTCGGAAATTTTTCCGTAACTCGATATATCTGTTCCGCCAAGTCCATGGATTTCTTCCAGATTATCAATTCCCGAAAGGATTTTAAAGTCCCCATATCTTACCACCCCCCTTCCAAAACTGTCCACTAACCACTCCTCACTCACCACTTCCACATCCGGTTCTCCGAATACCATGAACAGGTTTCCCGCGCCGGTCTTTTTCAGGAGTTCATCCCCCATCGCCAGATCGGGATTCATCTTTGCCGTAAGAACCGTAAGATTTCCGTAACGTTTTGTTTCCTCTGTAACATGCGGATCGAAGGCAAAACCGCATACAATGAGGAGGTCATGTCCCAATCCCTGCACCGCCTCCTTTGCCGCCTCCTTGATCTGCCCGGGTCCAACCGTGCCGTGTTCGGGCCCTATGCTTACCGCAACGCGTCGTGAGTGGTTAGTGGCAAGTGGCGAGTGGTTAGTTTCCTGCCCTTTTTTTCCCCCACTATCCACTATCAACTCGCCACTATCCACTTTCTCCACATACGTTCCCCTTGCCTGAAGCCAGGTTCCTGCGAAAGGTTCGAGCGTTTCGAATTTAAGTCTTTCGTTTTTCTTTGTATTCTGAACCCCGGCTTTTTTCAGGTTTTCGATGATCATTTGAGCGAAATCGCCGCGCTCCGCTTTTTCCGATTCCGTGATATTGCCATCCATGTTTTCATCCGAAGGAAGCGCGCGATGGGGCGAAAGGCTTTCCACGGTAAAGGGTCCAGCCACCCGAACGCATCGCGAATCCTCATAAGGCTGATCGTAGAGCGTTTCCGTATCCGCGTGGCGCGCAATGGCTGCGTCGATCTCCTCCCGCGACATTCCCTCCTTGATGTCGGGATTATTGGCAATGGATTTCAGGGTAACGTGCGGAACGCGCTTATAAACGAATCCCTTCCGGATATCCGCTTTTTCCTTTTCGATTGCAGGCGGGTGTTTTTTCAAATAATTTTTCAAGCCGGATTCATCCGCGCCGAACTGCGTCCATTCGGGATATTGATCCGCGAGATAAAAAGACGGATAACGCGCGGACATGATGCGGGTTCTGGCGAGCGCCAGCGCCACGCGGCTCGTATCGATGGTGATCCACCTTCTTCCCCACTGCTCCGCTACATAAGCCGTTGTCCCGCTCCCGCATGTCGGATCAAGAACCAGATCACCCGGATCCGTGGTCATCAGAATACAACGCTCGATTATTTTGGGAAGTGTTTGAACAATGTATCTCTTTTTTTCACCAAATCCACTTGTTACTGTATCAATCCAAACATTATTTATCTCACTAACAGAAATATCAGAAAGGAAACGTTTATATCGCAATCTATTCCCAATTTCTGTTAATCGATTAGCAATAGATAGATTTTGCATACCTTTAAGAGTGGTTGACCAATGGCGATTTTTGGGAGGAGTGAAATAATGATTATTATATAAAAACTTAAATGAACCTGTATCTGTTTCTCCCTGACTTGTAGTATCTGCATGTGATAACAGTTTTTCTGATTTATGTAATTCTTCCTCAGAGGCTGTACGAATGCTACCATCAGGATTTTCTATAAAATTAAATTGACCTATATTTGTAAACTCTGATACTCGATCCATGAATAACTCTCTAAATTTTGATTGTTGCCGATCCTTTGAATACCATAAAATATAATCTGAAACACAATCCAATAATCCTGCACCTCTTGCAGTAGTTGTTGAAAAAGATATTATACTTACAAAATTTTCACTTCCGAACACCTCATCCATGAGGCATCTTACGAGGTGGACGTTTTCATCGCCGATCTGTACGAAGCAGGCGCCTGTTTCCGTAAGGAGTTCCCGCGCGATCACAAGGCGGTCGCGCAAATACGAAAGATACGAATGAATGCCGAGTTTCCACGTATCGCGAAAGGCGCGCACCTGTTCCGGCTGCCGTGAGGCATCCTCCGCCTTTCCATCCTTCACATCCCGCTTTCTTGTTGATACCTGCCAGTTCGATCCGAACTTGATCCCGTAAGGCGGATCGATATAGATGCACTGAACCTGCCCCTTGAGCCCTTCCTTTTCCGCAAGGCTGGCCATCACCATGAGCGAATCCCCGAGGATCATGCGGTTCTGCCAGTTCGCGTCGTGTTTGTAGAAATCCACCCGCTGATCGAAATCTTGAGGGAGTCCGTTGAAGTCGCCGAACAGGTCGGGCTGTTTGCCGTATGGCGCGGTTTCCTCCTGCACGCCTTCTTTATCCGGGCGCATCTTTTCCGCATCGCGCCGCACCTCTTCCACGATCGCCTGGGGATTGATTTTCTCCTGGATATACACAGGAACAACCGGAACGGAGAGTTCCTCCTGATCCTGTTCGTCTTTTCCCTTCCACACGAGTTGCGGATCGAGCGAAGGATCGCGCGGGTAGAGCATATTTTTCGGCGCCTGTTCCTCCTCCCTGACAAAATCCCGCAATTCATGCGTGGGGATGTTCTTTCTCTTATCCCCATGTTTGATGGCGTCGATGGAAGATGGTTTTTGGGATTTCTTTCGAGCCATAATTTATTCTCCTGAAATGACGGCTTTCTCGGCTACGGATACTATGGCGTCCAGTTTTTCAATTATTTCCGAGTCAATCTGTTCTTTGGGAAGCAGTTTTGCCAGAATGTGATAATTGGTTTTACGCAATAAGATGGGTAACTTGAGTTTTTTGAAGAACTTCTTAAAGATGGGTTCAAGAAAATCATCGGAGGCTTTAATGTCCGGGGACCAAGGCGTCATGTTCGGTTTGCCCAGTGTTTCAAGGGCATTAACGACTTCCTCGATGGATTCTTCCATGGCCTTGATTCGTCGAGTTACTTCGGCAAGTCCGAATATATCAGTCTCGTCCCGATCATGCTTAGCATAAGATATAAGGACTTCCTTTGTACAGAAATAGTTTTCAATTTCCCGCCGTTTCCACATCATTTCAACAAGGGGTTTATCGCTATCAAGTCTCCTTTCTATTCTGTCAACGAGGGATATTCCCGCGAGATCAGACTTTGCTTCGCGCAATCCATAGAAATGATCTCTGCATTTTTGTGGTTGATCTGTACCAATATAATATACAAAAGGGCGTGAAAGATAGTTGACGGCTTTTTCGTGCCCAAGAGTCAAGGCAAAAGAGCGAAGTATTTCCAGATCAGATGGACCTTCCAGATAAAGAATCCATCCGGCCTGTTCCGCCTGATAATACTGATCCCAACCTATGTCAGTAAGAGCCTTTAGAGTTTGAGCGCCGCGATCATTCAGGAGATGGGGTTTTCCGACAAAAGCCACAACAGTTCCTTTGGATGAGGCTTCATTAAGGACAACTTCCGAATGGCTGGCGGCGATAATCTGAGATCCCTGCTCTTTGGCGACTTCAGTTATGATTCTGAAGATTTCACGCTGTCGCAAAATCTCCAGATGCGCGTCTGGTTCATCGAGAAGAAGAACCGTATTGGGATTGGCATAAAGATGGACAAGAAGAAGAAGGGTTTGCTGCAAACCCCGCCCTGCCGCGGAAATATCGAGATCGACGCCATTTTCTTCATATTGCAGGGTAATCTCGCCCCGTTTATCGAGAAAGATGGGCGAAAACAAATGAACTCCAAATAATGATTTGATGGAGGATGTAACTTTCTTCCAGTTTTGCAAATCTTCAGCCTTGTCATTTTCTGTGATCTGGTAACAAAGATTTCTTAATACCTGTGCGGTCTGCCCCTCTCCTATTAACACGTTAATTCTGCCCGGTTGAAGCAAAGGCTCTTCAGCGGTCAAGCCGGACATTGGAGGGAGAAAGGCGAATCTGGTTTGCGTCGCTTCTTGTGGAATCGTTGAAAATTTGGCTTTAGTTACCGGAACATCTTCAAAACCCGGTAAACGCAGTGGACGGCATACAAAGGATTCTTCATTAGTGAAATCAAACTCCAATCCGCATTGCCAAAGAACATCTTTTGTTACTCCCGAAAGGGAAACATCAATACGAATATTCTGCGTTCCGCGATCAACGCCATTTGTTTTTGCCCTTCTTACATGAAGACCATGCCAAAGCATATTGGCGACAGGAGCGGGAGTGGAAATGAGATCGCGGCGGTTGATAGGAACTCCCGGCCTTTTTTCCGGTGAACTTTTACCTTCGCGTTTTGCGTTCCATGCGCGAATTCCAATATCCCATAAAGCCAATGCCTGAAGGGCTGTTGTTTTACCGGAATTATTGGGACCGATGAAAACAACAGCATCTCCCAATGGAATATCTATTTCCTTAAGTTTCTTGAAATTCCTGATATAAATTCTTGTAAGCATCTTATTTACTCCAATGATTTAACATTCGTAATTCAACAAGTTTTTTCCCTATCTGTAAGCGATCAGGTCCAATTGATTATCAGCGATGGACGGCATCCCGCTGTATAATTTGCCGTTCAGAAGCCTGCCGGCTTTCTTTTTATTCTGTCCCCCCCATTGTTTGAAGAAAAAGGGAACGTCGTTTCTCTTGCATTGCCTTCTTATATCCCGAATCCATTCTTCCTTCATGGGGCGCGCCGATGGTCCTGATTCCCCCCCTACGATCACCCAGTCCATTCCCGAAAGATTCAAATCCCGAAGAGGTCCCAAAAGGGGTTCAAACGAGAGAAATCTGATGGAAGAAGGTATCTTTCTCAGATCGTCGATGCGATGAATATAATCGCTGTTTTCCACGGTAACGCCCATCCAGACATTGTCATGCCAGGTGAGTTTGGGCGCGATCTCCACAAGGCGTTCGGAGCGTTTTGTCAGAATCTGGAATATATGCCATGACGCCTTCCGCATAATTGTGAAAACTCTTTTTATATAGATCAG
>JAFGFK010000289.1 GCA_016931135.1 Candidatus Sumerlaeota bacterium
CAGAAAAAAACTCAGGATAGTTTGAAGGATTTTTATAGAGTTTGACCCCATAGCCCAACCACTCACTCGGAAAACTGATGTGCGCCCGAAGGAAATTGTCAGAGAACTATTGTCTTGACGGGAAGGCGCTTTTTTTATAGGTTTTTGCGTTGTTAGCGTTAGAGAGGAAGTTATGGCAAATAGATCTGCGGATTGGTTCAGGCAAGCCCAACGGGACCTGGAGCAGGCGGAGGACTCGGCTCGAGCGGAACGACATGAATGGGCGTGCTTTGCAGCCCACCAGGCTTCGGAGAAAGCCGTCAAGGCGCTTCATCTGCGTTTGGGACAAGAGGCGTGGGGACATGTCGTATCGAGGCTTCTTCACGAACTCCCTGAAGAGATTAAAATTCCCGAGAATATGATAGACAAAGCGCGCGTATTGGACGCCTATTATGTTGCTCCACGTTACGCTAATGGGCATCCGGAGGGCGCGCCGTTCGAGCACTATGGAAAACTTCAAAGTAAAGAGGCGATCGCTTATGCCGGTGAGATCATTGAATTCGTCCGTTCTCAGATGGCCTGACGCGCAAGCGGTGAAGGAAGCGTTCCGTCTTTGGGCGAAAAAGATCGTTCATAACGATCCCAATGTGGTTCGCGTGGGATATTTTGGTTCCTATGCTAGAGGCGACGCAGGGCCCGGAAGCGACATAGACATCGTTATCATTGTCAAGAACGCCGATAAGCCTTTCTCGCGGCGCGGGGCGGACTGGGATTTGACCAGCTTGCCCATTCCGGCGGACGTCCTCGTTTATACAAGCCTGGAATGGAGCGAGCTCGAAGAGCATTCCGGCATGGGGCGCATTTTGAGAAATGAAACCATCTGGCATAATAATTGACAGTAATTTGGCAAATTGGTTGCATTATAGGGTTTGACCCCTGAATTTGCCAAACTACTGTAATCAATTCTTTTATTTCTATTTAAGGCGCCATATCACCCGGGAGGCTTCTTTTATTGTGAAAACCAGCGAAAAGACAATCAACATCCACGGAAACAGCCACCCCCATTTTGTATAAAACGTAAAACCAGTTCTCCTCTCGATCGTTCCCTGAATCACGCCATCTCTTACAGGGGGGAGGGATTTCTGAATGTTTCCATGCGGATCTATAATCTGCGAAACGCCCGAACTCGCTGAGCAAACGATCCATCTGCCATTTTCCGCAGCGCGAAGGCGAAACAGGGCGGCATGTTGCAGATGCTGCCGCGCTGACCATCCCACAGCGTCATAACTCGGCGCAGCGAAAAACTCCGCCCCCTCCAGCGTCATTTTTCTCATGACCTCCGTATAATCGCAGTCAAAACAGATCGCCACGCCCATAGAACCCAATTCCGTGAGAATCGGCTTGTATGACTTTCCGGGAATTCCCTCGTTGAAAAAATGAACGGGACGCATCTTGTAATACTCCCCAATCACGCCATTCTTTCCCACCACAAGCGCAGTATTCCGCCAATCACTCTCTCCCTTTCCGGTAATCGTGTTTGTTCCAAAAACCAGCATCGCTCCGGTTTTTTCACAGAGGTTTTCAAGCAAGTCCATATCCTTCCCCATATTTCGGACATCATAAGGAACCGCGTACTCGGGCCATACAATGAGATCGCATTTCCGCTTTATATTTTGTTCGGTGAGTTTGACGTAATCCTCTATGAAACAGTCCTCGCGCTGAACAGCCGCAACGCGTATTCCTTCATTCACAGAGGGGGTAACAACGCCAGGTTTAAAAATTCCAAGTAACAAAAGCGCGATTCCCAGAAAAGCGCCCATCCAGCGCGTCCCCTTGAATATTAACGAGGCGGAAACCAGAAAAACCAGAAACGATGCGCCATAAACTCCGATGAAGGGAGAGAGCCGGGTTGTTCCCAGGGCAACGCCCGGCGTGATCCACGGGAAGCGGAGAAAAAACCATTCCGAACGATAATATTCAATCGATGTCCAGAGCGCAGCGGAAAAAATCACGAATAAAAGCCTGTTTTGCGTTTTTTTCGCGAACAGATTGAATACAAGGCAGAACAGGGCGGTAAAAAAGGCGAGTATCCCGAAAAGGGGAACGCACGCCATTCCGAATATGAAATTAAACCAGAAAAGGGAAATTCCGAATGCGATCATTCCCTGAAAAAATCCCAGGTAAAACGCCTTTCTCGGGGAACCTCTGGAAACAACCAGTAAAAGCGGAACCCACGCCACAAGAATGAGAGGCCATATATTAAATGGCGGGAAAGAAAGGGAGACAAGAATCCCACTCAAAATGACGCAAAGAATCGAAAAGAGAAATCTCGCGAAATTGATTTTGGCGGGTTTTTTTATACTATCTCCCATGAAAAAACAGACCCGGCGCGAAGCAACATTGTTTGAATTTAATGAAAAATATTTTTAATCTGGATTAACGATTTTCTTCTTGACGCGACATAATTTTTATGTAACAGAATATAACAGTTTTGTTATACTGAGTTACTCAAAATAACTTCGAAAATATGTGTTTTGTTCAGGAAGGATGACGCCTCGTGATAGATAACCGGATACAAAAAATCGAGGAATTTCAGAAACTTATTGTTAAAACAATCGCAACGAACCGTATCGGCGTCAATCTCCCGCTCATAGGCGGTTTTCGGTTCAGGCTTCTTGATAACAGCCCGAGATTCTCCATCGATATCGATTACCATTGCCATGGCGATCTTCATCAAAAACAAGGCGAACTGTTGCGCGTCTTCCAGAGCACTGTTCTCCCTTTGACAAAACAAAAAACCGGGTATTCCGGATCCGCCTCGGAAAAAATCGGACCGGATGCGGATTCTCCCCATAATAAAGTATTGGATATTGCTTTCTTCAAGGAAGGAACGCCTTACAGTAGAATGGAAACCTGCATTGACATTACCCGCATCCAGAGAATGGACGATCCTGTAGCAAAGACCTTCGAAGGCGCTATCATATTAACCTTATCCGATGCGGATATGATCGAAAGCAAAGTTCTTTCCCTTTTCAACCGGATTTATCTACAGGAACGCGATATGGTGGATTTGTATTTATTCAAAGATAAATTCCGCGAAGATTCCCCGGAAAGAATTTCCGAAAAAATCACGCGCTCTACCCTTGATTGGGATTTCGTGAAAAAAAGGTTCAAAAAAATTATCGGAGATCGAGATTACCACATCCGCAATATCAACACGATCATCGAGGAACAGTTCGACGCTATCGCTACGGAAAATCTACGGATAGGCGGAGGGGGCGCCCTTGTATTCGATCAAGCGGCTGGCATTCTGAAAATCCTTTTAAAATTACCGGGAAAGAGAAAGTCATGAAACTTTATGATTGGCATAAATATCTCGATGAACAAAACCGGAGTTACGGGAAAAATATCTTTACCCCCCCGGAACTCGCCAATATTGCCCGCACCACCCCCCAATCTCTGAACGTGGAAATCGGAAGATTAATAAAAAAGGGGGTAATTGTTCGTTATGCTCGCGGAGCATACGGATTGAAAGATTCCGTAACAGCGGAAGCCCTGATTCCCTACCTGGATTCTTGCGCTTATTTAACGGGCGCTTCCGCGCTCTATCACTATGGAATGATCTTGCAGGTTCCACAGGGTTACACCTGCTTTACCAACAGAAGGCACAACCGTTCCCGAAAAAGAAAAACGCCTGTTGGGCAATTCGTTTTTGTCTGCGTTAAAAAACCTGTATATCATCCTCCGTTAAAAGGAGTAATCGCGCCCCCGGAACAGGCTTTTCTCGATTTCATTTATCTAACGAGAAGGAAAGGCGCGGATCCTGAAACAATCGCGAGCTTCAGGAAGTTGGACAGGATCAATCTCTCAAAACTTGAAAAACTCGCTCGAAGATATCCGAAATCTGTTTCTCAACAAGCTGCATGTATACTGCAGTTATAATCCGGGCGCATCTTGATTCTTATTTCCCCGGAACGGGCAGAGACGTATCCACATTGTCCATGCCGTCATTCCAGTAAAGAGGCGCGAGATAAACACCGCCCTGTCCCCATCCGGAGTGGCTCACATACCATCTGCCATCCGTATCGCGGATCACCTCCGCCGCATGCGATTCGACATGCCCCACCAGGTTTTCCAGGGGAAAATGGAAGGGGTCCCTGCTTTGAAAAATATCGGTTCCCACATAGCCCCCGCGTGGACCGATGAAGAGATAATAATATTCCCCGCGACGAACTACGAACGGCGATTCCGTTGGACCTCCCCCTTTTCCAATAGATGGATCCGTGAAGGCAATCTTCCGCTCCCCCCATTTCACCAGGTCATTGCTCGTGCGGTACGCCACCACGTAGTTTCCGCCTTCCGGTTTGGAATTCGCCGTGTAATACATCACCCACTTATCGCCTGTCCTTGTAATAAAGGGGTCGCGCGCATCAAAGCCATCCACTACCATGGGATTCTGGGGGCGCCTCTCCCATTTCCACAAATCTTTTGAAGTGGCGAGGTGAATCTTGTACCTGGAGCCGTCCTTATCTCCGGCGCAGTAAAACATATAGTATGTATTATCATGCAGAATCACATAAGGCGCCCAGAGATGTTCCTCCTTCCAGGGATCGGGAGAAACGCTCAAGGCAAATGCCTCCTTTTTCCAGGGGAATTGCGTGAGTTTCGGCGACGTGGCGTGCGCAAGGTTGTCCTCATCGAGCGGGCTTGCCGGTTCCTCTCTCGTTATGCCGAAGAGATGCCAGGTTCCATCCTTTGCGCGGATGAAACAATGATCGTTGATATACCATTTCTCTTTTTCGCCGATGCCGGGATTGTAAATTCGATTAAACGCCCCCGATATCACCAGGGGTGAAAATGTTACTTCCTCCCTCGTATCGCAGGTTCGGATGTCATCCACATTGATATGTCCCCAGTCTCCTTTTGAATTATCCACGATAAGGAAAAAACAAAGCTCGCCAATATAATCGCTGACATCCCAGTAAATCCGTTTCATCTCTTCGGAATCGATGCCTGTTGCCTTTTTGATCACATATCTATCTTCGCTGCGAACGAGTGCGATGAAAAGATTTTCTGGATCGTTGCCTCCGCCCACAAGGAGGGAAATAAAATTTCTTTTTATGATAAATGGTTTTGAGCGGAGTTCGCCGGTAAGTTTGTCATCGAAATCTGCGCGTTTTGATCCCCCTGTTTCCGTAGTGCCGATGAAATATTTGCCTTCCTGGTTGAACCTGATGCCTTCCCTCCATGTTGACGCTGGTTGTTTCTTCAGATTTCCTGAAACGATTTCCCAGTTGTCGAGATCGCCCGATTCGAAATTCTCGAGGATGTCTCCTTTTTCCACGAGCACACCGGCTTCCAGGGGAAAAATTGCCATAGTTACCATAAATAAAATGACAAGCGTAAGATTTGCTTTCTTTCTCATGTATTGGTTCCTTTGTATCAGAAGATTTTATTGTTTCTTATCGAACAGGGAGTCGAAACGGGAGCGGAATTTTTCGATCTTTTCCTTCGCAATCAGGAAATATACGCCCTCCGACATTCTCAGGGTGAGGCTGGGTTCTGCTTCGGAACCGTAAACTTCGAAGCATTCCAGTAACTTTTCATCTTTATCCTTCAAAACAACTTCAAGGATTTTTTCCGGAGACACCTCTCTCATGGCTTTGATTTTCTCATCATCCAGCCGCGCATCGAACTCCATCTCACCGATAGCCGCAAGAATCCCCGCAGCCTCGTAAGAGGGTACCTCGGTTCCCTTGACTTCGGATTCCGTTCGAACGAACCAGCGTTCCCCCTTTTTCTCCAGGTGCCGTTTCTGCGCCGCCTCCCTGATCTCGATGCGATAAACATCCTCTTTGGAAACAGCGAGAAGTCGGCGATCCTGCAGATCATGCCGCGTGAGGTAAAAATTGCAGACCTTTGTCCAATCCAGTCCGAATACAAGCGGGCGATGGGAAATCCGGGCAAAGCAGACATCCCGATCCTCCGCCTTGTTCCCAAA
>JAFGFK010000021.1 GCA_016931135.1 Candidatus Sumerlaeota bacterium
AATTGATATTGAAATGGGAATTGAACATCAACAGGATATTTGTTACCTTTGACGCATTTGTTTCAATATCCTGATCTGGGAAGTAACTGATGAAACCTCTGCAACTTATTTTTCAAAATGCCCGGAAGTACACATGGTCGCTTGTGATCACGGCGATCAGCATGTTGGCGCTGGTGGGCGTGCAATTGATGGTTCCCTGGATTATAAGGATTCTGGTTCAGACCATCACGGCGCAGGAGGCGAGCGAAAAGGACATGCGCAGGATCGGCATCCTGGCGCTGATCGTACTTGTGGTTTATCTTGCCCGGGCTTTCCTTCAATTCCTGCGCCTCTACCAATCGCATATTGCAGGTTGGGGCGTTGTGGCGGATGTCCGCAAATATATCTATAACCATCTCCAGCGCCTCTCACTCAGGTTTTATCACGACAAACAAGTCGGGCAGCTGATGGCGAATGTCATCAATGACACCGATCTATTTGAACACCTGATCGCCCACGCCATACCTGATATCATTGTCAATGCCGGAACATTTGTAGGGGTAACGATTGTTCTTTTCTTCCTGAACTGGAAACTTGCGCTTCTGAGCATGATCCCGATTCCCCTGGTGTTTGTATCTTTGAAATTTTACGCCCGGTACGTGCGCCCCGCGTTTCGCAAACGTCAGAAGGAATGGGGCGAACTCTCCGCCATTCTGAACGATAACCTTTCCGGAATCCGTGAGATCAAGGCATTTACCAGGGAGCCTCACGAATCGGAGCGGGTTCATCTGCGGATCGAAAATTACCGCAAATCCCTTTTAAGGGCGTTGAGATTGATGGCGACCTTTCATCCCTTTGTGGAATTTTCCACCTCCATCGGCACGCTGATTGTCATCTTCTTCGGAGGAAGCCTCGCGTTGCGAGGTCATTTGTCCGTTGCCGATCTTGTCGCATTCTTCCTGTACCTTGATCTTTTCTATTCGCCGGTGAGAAACCTGTCCAATGCCTGGGAATCGGTGCAGAGCGCCCTGGCCGGCGCGGATCGGGTGACCGATCTTTTGAAAGAGGATGAGGAGCCTCATAATGTTCCTGAAGCCCTTATCATCGAAGGGAGGTCGAAGGGTGACATCTCTTTCCGCAATGTATTTTTTGAATATAACGCCGGATCTACGGTTCTGGAAGACATCACCCTGGATATCCCCGCGCATACCGTGGCTGCGCTTGTCGGACCATCCGGCGTCGGCAAATCCACCATGGCAGGACTTGTCCCGCGATTCTACGATGTTACGAAGGGCGCCATCCTGCTGGATGCGAGAGACCTCCGCGAATATAATCTCGAAAGCCTTCGCCGCCAGATCAGCATTGTGCTCCAGGATGTGTTTCTCTTTTATGGCAGCGTGAGGGACAATATTTTATTCGGACGCCCCGGGGCAACCGATGAAGAGATGATCGCCGCAGCCCGCGCAGCCAACGCCCATGAATTTATCCTGCAACTTCCCGATTCCTACGATACCCTGATCGGCGAACGCGGGGTTCGTCTTTCCGGAGGGCAGAAGCAGCGACTCTCCATAGCCCGCGCGGTTCTGAAGGATGCGCCTATTTTAATCCTCGATGAAGCCACATCCTCTGTGGATACGGAAACAGAGATACTGATCCAGGAGGCGATCGAAAACCTCATCAAGGGACGCACGACCATCATCATCGCCCACCGCCTTTCCACTGTTCGCAAGGCGGATAATATCATCGTGCTGGAAGATAAATCCGTTTGCGAAACTGGCACGCACGAGCAGCTGATGAGCCAGGATGGCCTTTATCGCCGTCTTTACACCATGCAGCGCCTCTGGGAACCCAATGATGTGGAATGAAAACGCCAATACTTCGTTGAAATAATTATATGAAAAGATATCCTGAGAACATCTTTACACTCCCTTATGATCATGGTAAAACCAATAATAATGTTGGATTTCATTCAATCAGTTTGGAAAAAGAGTTGGTATTGCTTTTCATCGGAGTGTGGGTGTTATGTATGGGTATATTGAGCGCTGAGGATTCGGCAGAAAGGAACCGGGTTCAGGTGGATAAGGGTATTGTTATGCCGCGCAGGCATGTTATGGAGGCAATTGAAGCAGCCATGAAGTTCCTGAAGAAAGCGGACGGCAATTATATACCCGGTAAAATTGACGGCGAACTGGCAGGATACTTCACTCGCGCGCATGTGAATGAAGATGGATCGCGTGCGGAAAAACAACTTGCCTTTCCAGCGCGCCAGCACGCCTATTTCATTTTCACCTTCCTGCGATACCATGCCTACGCCGGTGAAAAAGAATGGCTTCTCCGGGCGCGCGACCTTGCCGAATGGAATCTCGCTCATTCCACTCCACCGGATGCGTTTTATCCCCATCTCCCTTATTCGACGTTTTCGAACGGAAAACCCGGCGGCTCGCAGGATAAGGATAGCATTGAACCCGACAAGTCGGCATTCCTCGGAAGCGCTTATCTTGCCCTTAACGAGGCAACATCCGATACAAGGTATCTCGATGCTGCCAAAGCCATTGCAGATACCCTGGTTCGCCGCCAGAATAAGGATGGCAGCTGGCATTTTCGCGTGGCGCCTGAAGATGGCGCCATCCGGCAGGAATTCGGGGGAGCGCCGGTCTTCTTTGTTCAATTTTTTGAGGATATGATCCGCCATGTTGACAATCCATCCTACAGGCAGGCGCATGATCGCGCTTTGAAATTGATGCTGGAAAGAAATATCGGGAAGAATCTCTGGGGAACATACCACGAGGATATCAGGGATAAGCCGCAGGATTACCTTTCTGCTGAACCAATGTCCTTCACAGCCATTTACCTGTTCCGCCATGCAAAGGCGCATCCTGAATATCTCGAAATGGGGCGCCGCATCCTTCGCAGCATGGAAGAGCGATTAGTGCATACAGAGGGACATCCTGCAGCGCCAGCGCCTGCTGTTTCCGAGCAGGCGGGATTCGAGCACATGATGCCAGGCCACACGGCGCGGTATTGCCTCGCTTTGGCAGAATTCTACAAAGTCACCGGCGAGGAACAGACAAAAAAGAAGGCGATTTCTGGAATCAACGCCTTGACATACATGCAGTCGGAAACCGGGCTCTTCAGGACGTTTTTTCAGCTGCGGAATGAAAAGCGCCCCAGGCAAAAAAGACCGAACTGGTATTCCCAGCATCTTTATACGGTTTGCCATGTACTCGAAGCGATGCCGATTCTACCCGCGAATTGATAACATGTAAATCCGGTCTTGACGAATCAATCTTTTTAATTATGATCCCAGTCATCTAAAAGGTTATGGAATATCATTAAAGGAGAAAAATACTCATGGCGGAGAAAAATCTTGTTTACAGCGGAAAGTCGAAAGATGTGTTTAACATCACGGAAGGACCTTATACGGGAAAGTACCGGTTTGTTTTTACAGACCGGGCGACAGGCTATATCGAAAATGGCAAAACCGTTTTCGATCCGGGTTACGATACGGTTGTTGGAGACATTCCCGGAAAAGGCGCTATTGCATGCAGGTTTGCCACGCATTTCTTCAAACTCCTCAAGGAGAAAGGCATCCCCTCGCATTACATCGACACAATCAAAGACAATGAAATGATCGTGGAGCCCGCCATCCCGCTGTGCATGCCAGATGAATCTCCCGAATTTCCCGGGTCTGCCCCGCTTTTGAACCTTGAATTCACCTGGAGAAATAACGCAACTGGAAGCTTCTGGAGACGATACCCCTTTGTAAAACCCTGCAAAAACCTTCACAGGGTTGTTGAGGCATGGACAAAAGGGGACAGCGACATCCTCATTACAATGGAAGCCCTGGAAGAAACAGGCGCAATGACAAAGGATGAGATTACCTGGAGCGTCGAGCTTGTAAAGAACATTGCTGAAATCGTTTCCGGGGAATTTGCATCTAAAGATCTCCATGTCATAGATGGCAAGTTCGAATTGGGAAGGTTGAAATACGGGGATGATAAAATCGTCCTCATCGACGAGATTTCTCCCGATGTATTGCGCGTATGCAAGGGATATTCTCCCGATAAGAACGGCGACTGCGCAGTATATCAACAATGTACGATAACGAACTATGCCGATGGCAAAAGGACGATCAAAAACAGAAACCAGGTTTCCGCGGCGGATTTCATAAATATTTTTCTATGAAAATTTTTACAGGTTTGTTGAAGGTGATTTATGATAGTTGATCCATACTTGATTATAAATTGCAAATAATTTAGTGGGACGGGTCTCCTGACCCGTCTTTTTCGGGAGGACGGGACGGGTCTGGAGACCCATCCCACGATTTCGACGCGATATTTTATTGAAAGGAAGCCTATTATGCGTTTGGAAGATTATATCGTGGCAAAGCCAGATGAAATCGAAACGCCTGCTTTATTGGCGTTCGAGGATAAATTGGAATTTAACATTCAAAAAACCGTGGAACTTGCAGGGGGAGCGCAAAACCTGACGCCCCATGTCAAAACGCACAAATCCGCTTATATCCTGCAGCGCCAGATGGCTGCCGGTATAAAAGCCTTTAAATGCGCCACCTTGAAAGAGGCGGAAATGATCGCAGAGCAAGGCGCTTCCGAAATCCTGCTTTCCTACCCATTGGCGCAGTATAAAAAGGCGCAGAGATTTGTGGGATTGCAGAAAAAATATCCCCGGATAAAATGGTTCGCCCTCGCTTCCTCTCCACAGCATCTGGAGATAATGGCAAAAGCCGCCTCTGAATCTGGCTCGAATGTCAGCGTCATGGTCGATCTCGATGTGGGCATGCACAGAACAGGCATTGATCCTGGAGAACCTGCATATCAACTGTGCGTTCAAATATCCAAGACCCCCGGATTGAAATTCGGGGGACTTCACGCTTATGATGGACACAACGAACAGACGGATTTAACTGAACGCGAGGCTGCAGCAAATAAGGCTTTATCTTATGTTCGGGAACTTGAATCTCGATTGCGAAATCTGGGTTTTGAGGAATTCTCCATAGTCATGGGAGGCTCGCCCTGCTTTCCATATTATGCCCGCGAAAAGGGAATCAAGGGATCCCCGGGCACAACCGTGTATTGGGATGGCGGATATTCGCAGGAAATGCCGGATATGCCTTTTCGCTGCTGCGCCCTGGTGTTGACGCAGGTTATTGATGAAAATCCGGCGCTGGGTTTGATCACATTGGACCTTGGTTCAAAGGCGATCTGTTCCGACAAACCCCTCCCTGTTCGCGCAACATTCCCCTCGTATCCCAATCTGAAAATAGTACGCCAGAACGAAGAGCACCTTGTTCTGGAAAAAGGCGATTATTCCCTTTCGATAGGCGATTATCTCCTGGCGATTCCGCGGCATGTCTGTACTGCAGTTGTTCGTTATCCGGGCGCGTGGCTGATCGACAAACACGGAAATGTGACAAAGTGGATCGAGCACACGGCGCGGGATCGATAAAAAAAGATTCATTTGAATGAAATATTTCTCCCGCAACGCCGCAGGGCGCGCAGAGAAATGTTTGGAAAAGGAATGATGCCACACGAATTTGACGGTAAAAAGTACGAGAAAGCCTCAACGCACCAGAGGGAATGGGGCGCGAAGATCATTAGCAAGCTTGGACTGAAGGGGAGTGAATCTGTGCTCGATCTCGGGTGCGGCGACGGAATCCTTTCCCTGCAGATTGCGGATCTGGTTCCCAAAGGTGAAGTGATTGGCATCGATGCCTCCCAAGGGATGATCGATGCCGCGCTCCCCAAAGAGCGGGACAACCTTAGATTTCAAAGAATGGACATCAACCATCTTGATTTTGTGGAACGTTTCGACATTGTTTTCTCGAATGCCACGCTTCACTGGATAAAGGACCACGAACGCCTTCTCCAAAATGTGCGTCGCGTCCTTCGCCCTGGAGGACGCGTTCGTTTTAATTTTGCAGGCGACGGCAATTGCTCGAATTTTATCACGGTGATTCGGGAGGCGATGGCGCAAGAAAAGTATCGAGCCTTTTTTCAAACGTTTGAATGGCCCTGGTACATGCCTTCCGTGGGGGAGTACAGGGATTTGGCAGATTCAAGCGGGTTACATGAAGTTCAGGTATGGGGCGAAAATGCCGACAGGTTCTTCCCCGATAAAGAGGCGATGATCCGATGGATCGATCAACCGAGTCTTGCGCCTTTCCTCGTTCATGTGGCTGATTGCGAAAAGGAATCCTTCCGCAGTTTCGTTGTTGGCATGATGATCGAAAAGACAAAACAGAAAGATGGAAGCTGCTTCGAGACCTTTCGCCGCATCAACCTGTCCGCATCGAAATAGATCCTTCCCAAGTAATACCTAAAAGCCGGAAGTTATAATGTAAAAAATATAATCAATAAATTTTAAAAAATATTTCTTGACTAATCTAAATATAAAATAATACATGCTTCCCCAATTTATTGTTTTATTAGGGTTGATGGGCTTCTTAGAACACTAAAAAAAGAGAAAAGTTAGAACCGAGTTAAAGGGTTGGGAGCGTTGCTTCGTTTGGTTTCTCCCAAGCGATCAGGACTTCAAGAATGGGAATCTCTTTGTTTGGTTGATGGTTTAATAAATTGAATCGATTGAAAAAATATTAATTAGCCGATATATAAGTTACAGAGTCTATATTTCCACTCTTATCGCGGTGGATGCCAATTAACGCATTTGAATGAATCTATGGCAAATTAAAATTGAATCGTATCAAATCCGTATAATTTATAAATTAAAAAC
>JAFGFK010000022.1 GCA_016931135.1 Candidatus Sumerlaeota bacterium
GACGAAAAAAAAGTACATGGGAACTCTCGAGAAATCGCCGGGATCGATGCCGGTGTATTGATGAAAGAAGTTTTTGACAAGATCATTTCTGGCTGCGGTTCCCAGGGTTCCGGTAATGGAATAAAAGGCGTATCCCAGGGTCCATGATTCGATAACGATATAATAGAAAAAGATGAGGAGGGGACCGAAAATCCCGATGGCGCCGAGGTATTTGGCTTCGGGTCTTCGCCGCCCTGATACCGCGTCCAGTATGCCGGGGGCGCTTCCATGAGAGAATTTTCCCCCGAAGCGTCCCATGCCCCATTCCACCCAGCACAATGGAATTCCCAGGAGGATAAAGGCGATGAAATAAGGGATAAGAAACGCTCCTCCCCCGTTCTGAGTTGCAATGGCAGGAAACCGCAGGAGATTGCCAAGCCCCACTGCGCTTCCGGCAACCGCCATCACCACGCCGATCCGCGACGCCCATACCTGACGTTTCATGAATCCGGTCTTCCTTTCTTTCCAGCATTAATAACGATTGTATGTAAAGGATAGATCAAGGATTCGTCAACAAGAAATACGGGAGAAATCATGACTGGGGCGCATCTTGACTGCATGTTTTTGGTTGAAGGTTGAAAATTGCTGGATGTTTCATCCGTTGGAGTCGAGATTGTTAAAAGACATGGGAAACATTTTGGAATGTGGAATGATTGATGGAACTACATACATTCCAAAATCCGAAATCGCAAATCCGCATTATTTATTCTTTCCCTTGTCTCCGGATTTGCCCTTTGATTCCTTGTTCTGTTCCCTGCTTTCCCGGGATTTTTCTCTGCTTTGAGGCTCCTTTTCCCTGTTCTCCGGAGGCTTGCCTGAATCAGACGGAGTCTTGGATTTGCCCTCCGTAGGCTTTTGTTCGGAATGCGTATCAGGACCAATGGTTCTTTCTCTGGAATCGCCTTTTGTCGGGGTAGGTTTTCCATGGATGATCGAATCTCTTCCCGCTGCATCGGGACGCCCTGGAGGCATTCCCTCTCTTCCCGGATCACCGATCGGTTTTTGCCCGAAAACAGGCGACCTGGAAAATTTTATTTTCTGGGGTTCTGAGATATTTTTTCCCGCGGAAGATTTTTCTTTCTTTTCCCGTTCTTCGCGAAGCCTCGCAAGGTCCTTTCCCATTCCGGAATAAGTCTTTCGCTTTTCTTCATCCATTTTCTGAAAGCGGATCGTTCCCCCCTTTTCTTTCGAGACCTTTTCAAGTGGGGCAGCCAGAACAATATCCTTGTGTTTTTTATCCTCCTTGCGCTTTTCTCCTCCAGCCTGGGATGACCAGGTTCTTGCAGGACGCGCCTCTTCATGTTTCCTGCGATAATCGTAATCATCGCGCAAGCGCTTCTCCCAATTCCGATCCGTTCTCCTGTGATGCCATCTCTGATGCAGGAAGATCGGATCATAACCGCGATGACGCCCGTGAATCGCGTACCAGGGATGATAGCCCATCCGGAAATACGCATCGCCGTAGTAATCGCCGAAAAAGAAATGGTGATGATGGGAAGAGAAAAAGAAAGACGCCGTTAAAAATGAAGTCTGTATCACGATTGATGGCGTATAAACGCGATACCGTCGGGGGCGAACGCGGCGGTGGAAATACACCGGGGCAAACAGAACGCCGCGGCGCTCGATGGCAAAGTCCCAGTACCCATCGACAAACACGCAACCCCGAACCGTCCATACGTAGTGCGCCGGGTGCCATACCCAATCGGAACGCGCCTCGATCCAGTACCCCGGACGCCAGGCGTAAGAACCGGACCATACCCAGCAACCGGGCGACCAGATATGATCATTCGAAGGCGGGGAGCTGGAAGGACCGATCTCCAGGCTTTCCGGAGGCGTGGGGAGATATTCCACTTCACTGGATTCGGAAGACATCCAGAATCCCACGGTCCATCGCCATTCTCCATGATCAAACGCCCAGTAACCAGGCACCCAGCTGTTACCGGGAGGGGGGATGCGCCAGACGCCGCTGATCCATATATAGTCATCGCGTTCCTCATCCCAGCTCCAGTAGCCCGAAATCCATGTGACATTATCGCCTTCGGGTTTTTCCAGGGGCGGTATTTCCTCGATGGCTTTGGGCGGTTCTTTTTTTACAGCGACGCCTTTGGCCGCCTCATACGTTCCCGGTTGCGCAAACGCCTCATGAACCGGTCCCCGCGCAAGTATTTCCTCATCGCTGTCGCTGTTTTGATTCTCCATCTGCCCGATTGCCACAGGGGCGGGATAAAACGCCATGATAATAATTGCAGCGACAATAATGAGGGAAATATCAAACCTGTTTATAGTTTTCATGATTCCTGCTCCTTTCTCCATGCGATTCTGATGAAAGGCGTGAATAAAACATCGATCATAATTTTACTCCCCATTGTATTATGAATAATGGATGTATTATATACTCTCAATTTGATTTCGGGGTCAACGAGTATTTTTCAAATGGATTTCAAAAGGGGGCGCATGTCTGAATTTTATCATTTTACACATGATGCGCATACAGGATTTTTATAGGGTTTGATCCCGGTTTTTCCGTGATAGAATTCAGACATGCGCCCATTTCAAAATAAAATTCATCCTTGACGCTTCAGGGATGCGTAAGTTCATTTATTTTTCACTATCGGAATCCCTGATGACATTTTTTTACGGGAGGCGAAAAAATAATGGATGAGCATGAATGCTCCGGAAAAATAGCAAAGGGACTAAAGGATCTTGGGGTTCTGCCGGGAGACGCCGTACTGGTTCATTCCTCTTTCAAGTCTCTGGGATATGTTCCAGGAGGAATGGAAACCGTGATTCAGGGCTTCCTGAATGCGATCGGAACCGATGGAACGCTCCTTTTTCCGGCGTTGAGTCTGGGATTGGGATCAACGGATATTTTCGATGTGAGATTAACGCCGTCAAATGTGGGAGCGATGCCGGAATATTTCCGCACGCGTGAAGGCGTGAGTAGAAGCGTTCACCCAACTCATTCTGTTTGCGCCCTGGGGAGGCGCGCCAGCGAGTTGCTCGATGATCATATACTTGACTCCACGCCATGCGGCGGAAATTCCCCTTTTCATAAGCTGGCGGAAACAAACGGAAAAATCGTCATGCTGGGATGTGGTTTGAAGCCAAACACCACCATGCATGCACTGGAGGAATATGTGGAGCCTCCTTACCTTTTTGGTCCTGTCCGCTCCTACGCGATAAGGGATCATCAACGCGCCGCCTTTCAGAAGGAGTATAGAACCCATAACTTTAAAGGATACGAGCAAAGGTACGACAAGGTCATGGAACTCGATACCGGATCTTTTTTGCGAAAGGGGCGAGCGCTTCAGGCAGTCACATACGTTCTTGACGCTCCCAATCTCAAGAGAGCCGTTCTGAACAAGATGAAAAGTGATGTCTGTTTTTTTGTGGAAGAGATTCCCCAAAAGCAGGCTTGAGCAATACATGGGAATGGGCGCACATCAGTTTTCCGAGTGAGTGGTTGCGCTATGGGGTCAAACTCTATAAAAAGATATCCTTATAATTATGATGGATTTTTATAGAGAATGACCCCGCAGGAATCATCCTGCGTTCCCGGAATAGAGTCTGGATGCGCA
>JAFGFK010000290.1 GCA_016931135.1 Candidatus Sumerlaeota bacterium
AAGACGAAGTCCTTTTTATCCCGTTTATCCCCTTCATCCCAGTTAATTTTTAAAAAAGAAATAGGATCCAGCCACAAAGCCACAAAGTTCACCAAGGGGATATGTTTTAAAGGCAAATCCTGAGAGGATTGGGGGCAGGCTAGGTAATAATTGTAATAAACAAGGAACGGAACTGCCTTCATGGGAAAAATAAGATGCCTCTTTTTGTCTCTTGAAAACCTTAAATATCCTGTCATAAGATTTCTTTTATTTCGATGATGAGGACATCGCTCAATTTGTTCATGAATTGGAAATGAATATGGAACTTTCCCGGGGCAGCGCCCTTAGAAATTATATCATTCGCAGAGGGCTTCTCATGATCCCCACGATCATGGGAATCACCCTCGTTACGTTTCTCATCTGCCAGTTTGTTCCCGGAGGTCCCATCGATCAGATCAAACTCCAGCTCGCCGGAGGTTCGGAAGGGGAATCTGGCCCCGGCGCCGCGCGCTCCAATCTTCAGCTTTCTCTCCCTGATGACCAGATGCTGATCCTCAAACAGTATTACGGTTTCGACAAGCCTGTCTTGATCCGGTATCTGAGTTGGCTGAAAAACCTTGCCACATTCAATCTCGGTGATTCCTTTCGTTATACCGTTCCTGTCATGAGCCTGATCAAAAGCCGTCTCCCTGTTTCGATCTTCTACGGCGTCCTTACCACAATATTGACCTATGTCATCTGCATCCCCCTGGGAATCCTGAAGGCGATCAAACATCGCACCACGATCGACAATCTTTCCTCCATCCTGATTTTCATCGGATACGCCATACCGGGTTTCGCCCTCGGCGCCCTGCTCCTTGTCCTTTTTGCTGTGAAAAAGAGCTGGTTTCCCCTCGGCGGTTTTGTCTCTGAAAATTTCGCCTCTTTTTCCTTCTGGGCAAAGATGAAAGACATTTTCCATCACGCTGTGCTTCCCATCATCTGTTATATGATCGGTTCCTTTGCCGTGATGACCATGCTCATGAAAAACAGCCTGATGGAAAACATGGCGTCGGATTACGTGAAAACCGCTCTGGCAAAGGGGCTTTCCTGGAAACGCGCGGTATTCGTCCATGCCTTTCGTAATTCCCTGATCCCGCTCGCCACCAGCTTCGGCAACAACATCTCGCTCATTTTAACCGGTTCCGTTCTGATCGAACGCGTCTTTAATATAAAAGGCATCGGACTCCTCGTTTATGAATCCATCGTTGCGCGGGATTACCCGGTTGTACTCGGTATGATTGTGATCGGAAGCCTGCTGCTTCTTGTGGGAAATCTCCTTTCCGATCTGTGCGTGGCGTTTGTCGATCCAAGAGTGAGGTTCGAGTAAATGTTTATTCATTTATTCAAATTAAATCCCATCACGCAGAAGCGCCTGCGCCGTTTTAAAAAAATCAAAAGGGGATATTATTCTCTCATTATCCTTACGCTTTTGACGGTTATCTCGCTTTTTTGCAATTTTATCGCCAATAAAAGGGCGATTATCGTCAAATATGATGGGAGATATTATTTCCCCACGTTCAAATTTTACGACATGGCGACCTTTAGTCAAACCGATGAATGGGGTTTTGACGACACAGAGGCGGATTACCGTTCAATGAAAAAACAGTTCAAAGGAACCAATAACTTCGTCCTTATGCCCCTGGTTCCCTTTGATCCTTATGAAAACGACTTTGATTATTACAGGGAACCTCCCCCCAATCCCCCTGATCGCCGCCACTGGTTCGGCACAGATTCCCAGGGACGCGACGTCTTCGCGCGCCTCCTTTACGGTTTTCGCGTGTCCATCATGTTCGCCCTGATCTTCGTATTCATTTCGCAGATCGCTGGAACCATCATCGGTTCCCTTCAGGGCTATCTTGCCGGCAAGTTCGATATTTACACCCAGCGCGTGATCGAAATCTGGAGCACGCTTCCCTTTTTATATATCGTCATCATCATGGCGACATTCTTCAAATCCGGATTCCTGATGCTCCTTTTCATCATGACGCTATTCTGGTGGATGGGAATCACCTATTACATGCGAACCGAGATGTACCGCGAAAAAACGCGGCAGTATGTTCTGGCAGCGCGTTCCTACGGCGCATCGCATTTCAGGATCGTGTTCAAACACCTGCTTCCCAACTGTTTGACTCCTCTCATCACCTTTGCGCCCTTCGCTGTTGTAGGTGCGATCGGCGCGCTCACCGGTTTGGACTACCTGGGTTACGGGCTTCCCGCGCCGACCCCCAGCTGGGGCGAACTGATCGACCAGGCGCTGCAAATCCAGAACCGCGATAAAATATGGCTCACCATCGCCCCCTTTGGCGCCATATCCATTACCCTGATCCTTGTAACCCTCGTGGGCGAATCCATACGCGAAGCCTTCGATCCAAAACAATACGCAAGGTATAAATGAATGTTAATTGTTGATTGTTAATCGTTAATTGCCTCTGAAAATCGCGGAAATAATATCCAAATCATATCTTGACACATCGAACAAGAATTTTAGGCTCTTTTTTTTAAATAGTGTGAATTATTCGTTTAATCCTGATTGTTGGAACCGTGAAGGAGTGAGCGTATGAAATCTGTCAATATCGGCGCCATTGGATGCGGCGGCATGGGATTGAATATCATCGGAAGGCTGCTCGCCTGTGATGATCGGCTCAAATTGAAAGCCTTGTACGATCCGGATAAAAGGTCTGTCGAAGAGGCGCAAAAACGTTTTAGCTCCGAGCCGAAAGTATGTTCGGATTATCGCGAGATGTTGGATATGCAGGATGTGGAATGGGTCATGATTTCCTCATGGAACTGCTATCATTGCGAACAAACGGTCGCGGCGTTCCATGCGGGAAAACATGTATTCTGCCAGAAACCCCTGGCGTTGAACCTGGATGAATGTCTGCAGATGTTCCACGCATGGAAAAATTCCGGAAGGATGTTCAATATAGGTTTCACTCTCCGCTATTCGCCCCACTACAGAAAGATCAAACAATTGATCAGCGAAGGATACATCGGCAGGCTGATCAGCATGGAATTCAACGAAATCCTGGATTTCAATCATGGCGGTTACATCATGGGCGATTGGAGGAGGCTCCGCAAGTACGCAGGAACCCACCTCCTTGAGAAATGTTGTCATGATATCGATTTGACAAACTGGATGATGGGAGTGCGTTCCCGGCGTGTGGCGTCATTCGGCGGTCTTGACTTTTTCCTTCCCCAAAACGCTCATCGCGTCGATGAAATCGGCGAGAGTTCGGATGGGAAAAAAGCCTATGCCACGTGGAGGGGATTGGTCGCGCTTGATCCCTTCCTTTCAGATAAGGATATTGTCGATAACCAGGTCGCCATCATCGAATATGAGAACGGGGCAAGGGCGACATTCCATACAAACTGCAACGCGGCAATCCCGGAACGGAGGATGTATATCCTCGGAACGGAAGGAAGCGTCAGGGCGGATGTATTGACCGGAAAAATCGAAATAAAAAAGATCGGTTTCAACGCCCAGATCGAGAACGCCTCAACCGACGCCCAGGGGGGACACGGCGATGGAGACAGATATCTTGTCAGGGAACTGGCGGACAGTATGCTGAACGATGTCGCGCCATCCGTAGGCTTGATCGAAGGCATGGAATCCGCAGTGACATGCTTTGCCATCGATGAGGCGATGGATAGCGGCGCTGTGGTGGATGTTCGCCCCTATTGGAACAGGATAGATAAGGAAAAACCCTGATGTATGATGAAGGGCGCATCTTGACTCCGTTACCAGGAATGCGGGATGATACTTAAGGGGTCATTCTCTATAAAAATCCATCATAATTATAAGGATATCTGTTATGATGG
>JAFGFK010000291.1 GCA_016931135.1 Candidatus Sumerlaeota bacterium
GCGCAGTTGGCTAGCGCGCAGCGTTCGGGACGCTGAGGCCGCTGGTTCAAATCCAGTCACCCCGACCAGGAAAATGACCCGTAAGGCGAAGTTTATCAACATCTTACGGGTTTTTTATTTTTCAGGAAGAATCGGGGGGAAAAGCGGTAAAGGAACATTATAGGGACATTATGGGGACATTTTAAAGCACAAAATAAGCACACGGGAAGGTAAATAACAATGAAGGATGTAGAAATTTTTAAATAATATTTTCTACCTTACTTTAAACTTCAAACTTTAAACTTCAAACTTCCGTCTTCGACTACGACGCGACGCGTCAAACTTCTATAGCTTAAGCGGTTTGGATTTATGAAAGCGAATCGGCATTTTTCCAATGCGGCAATTAATTCCGGGCGACTTGATTCAGCTGTTGATGCACATCATCCCACTTCATCCCGCTCTTGAAGATCGATCTGGACACCTCGTCCCCTTTGGTATTGATCTGCATGAAGCAGGGGAATCGGAATACGCCGAACTTTTGAGCCAATGCGCCCCCTCCCAATTGATTCACATCCACCGAGACCAGAACAAAATGCCTCAAATATTCCCTTACCGCCATGTCTGTCGAAATGATTCTGTCCAATTCCATGTTTGCCTTTGCGTAAGGGGAGTAGTATAAAACCAGATAGGAGAGTCTCTGGGTATTGGATTGAACCGCTTCCGGCACCGTTTTAAACCATGACAGGGGAACGGATTGCGTAGATTGAGCCAGCTGGGGAATGCCAACCGCAAGGGGATTCGGCGCATTGGAAACGGGAAAATCTTCCGCCAATGGATTGGCGGTATGGGGATTGTATTCATCTCTCCAGGGTGAAATGGGCAATGGGATATCCTCATCAGCAACCTGGATCGAAAGATTATCCGTTATACAGGTATCTACCGCTGTCGTTGATGAAGAAGCGACCATGACGCCCATCTGAAGGGTATCAAGGCTTGTTTCCGTGATGGGGGAGAAGGACGTCTCTACGCCATCCACGTAACAATGGATTTTACCCTGGCTTTTGAACGCCATCCGGAACCGGTGCCATCCCGGAATCTTCAAATTATACCGGTTCATGTCTTCCCTGGGATAATCCTCGGATTTTTCATTTAATTGTGGATCGTTTTTATTCCAGTAAGAAAAATATATAAATCCTTTGCCGTCAACTCCGAGGCGGTACATTCGATCGATCACCTGCGGCGTCTCGGGATTGATCTGAGTTGCCAGAACCGCTAGTCCGCTCATGGGTTCGGACAGTCTTTTGAGAAACAAATCCGCCTGCACAATCGCTGTAGTATTTTCCCCCATGTTCTTACGATCGAATTTGCTCTTACTGACAACGCGGAGATAGCGGGAGTTGGGAGTGATTTGAAATACGAGGCATCCTTCACCGCACTCGGTCTTTGCAGCGCCGGTAAGTATCTTTTGATAATTCCGTATCTGAGTATATCTCAAAACATGTATGGATTCATTCGCCTTGGCGCCGATTTTATCGAGCGTATCCGGGAAAACGCCGGATTCAAAATCATCCCAGAAAACGGTTTTGAATTGGGCGGAGGATTGGGTCGCCCCCAAAAAAATAACAACAATACAACAAACCATCAATAAATTTGCATATTTTTGCATATCTATCTCTCTCAACCAAGTTTTTATCTTTTGAAACGAGCCCTATTACACAATCGCTTCTATTATTTTTATATATGTTGAAATAAAGATTTCAACTATTTTTTTAATAGAAGACTGTGTATGGGCGCTCACTGTGTATTATTGATACAGGGGGGTTAATGAGAGGTTTGATTGTTATTGGCTTTTACCTTTGAGATTATTCTCAATGGTTTTCCATTCCATGTCTTCTTTAAAATACAGCCGGGAAGTTTCCATGCCATTGAAATCCATTGTCACAAAACAGGGGAGTTTGAAGACTCCGCATTTCTGAGCGAGCGCCCCTCCAGCCAGCTGATTGACATCTATTGCCACAAGAACATATTGCTTGAAGAAATTCCTCGCGGATATATCGCTGTTTATGATCTGGTTCAGGGAAGAGTTCGCCTTTACAAAGGGGGAAAAGAAAAGAACAAGATAGGGCTTTTTTATCTGAGCATTCGCCTGAACCGCCTCTTCCGCAGTGTTATGCCAGAATAAATCCGGAAAAGTGGCGGCAGGGATGTGCGGCGCCTGGTTTTTAAAAAGCGAATGATTATTTGCGCTTTCAGAATCGTCCCAGGGAGAATTGGGAAGGGGGATGTCCTCCTCCGCCAATTGTATGGAAAGATTGTCGATAATCGAAATCACCGTTGGATTCGGCTGCCCGGATATCATGACTCCCATGCCTATGGTTTTTAACGAGTTTTCGGAAAGGGGGGAAAAATCCGTTTCCTTTGCGTCCACAAAGCATTTTATCTTGCTTTGCCCCTGGAAAACCATCTGGAATCTGTGCCACCCGGGGGTTTTCAATTTCAATCCCGGCGACTCCTGTTTGACATACATGAGCGGTCTTTCCTGAATACGTCCGTCAATATAGGAGAAATAAACTTGACCCAGGCGGTTGATTCCCAGCCTGTAATATGTGGTGATCTTTCCGCTTTGAGATGGCAATATCTCCGCAGCGAGAAGCGCCATTCCCACCATATCCTGGGAGGGATTCTGCATGTAAAAATCCGCCTGTATGATTGCCTTGTGATGCTCCTGAAGCAAATCACGCTTCAGTATATTTTCGCCTATCACCCGCAGATAGCGACTGCCAGAACCTGTCTTGAGACACAACCCGTATCTGCCGCACTCTGATTTTGCATTTCCTTCAAAAATCGCGATTAAATTCGGAAGCTGCTCATAACGAAAAGGAAAAACATTGGCAAGGTTGGCGTCTCCATATAAATGAAGGGTTGGCGGGAAAGTCCCCTCCTCGAAGTTTTCCCACGTATATACCTTGTATTGGGCGTATAACGAAAAAGAAAGTAAGAAGAAAATCGCAATGGCAGGATAAATCACCAATATGACATTTCTTTTTCTCATGGAATTGTCCTATTGACTACGGTTTGCTTTTCTGGAGATCCTGGTAAATCCTGCTCCAATCCATCTCGTTGACAAAATAGGATTTTGCCACCTCGTTCCCTTCATAGTTGAGGATCAGAAAACAGGGCACCTTGTATATCTCGAAAGATTGGGCAAGCGCGCCCCCTCCCAATTGGTTGACATCGATGCATACCAGTACGAATTGCTTCAGATAGTTCTGCGCATTGATATCGGACATGATGATCTGATTCAGGCTGGCGTTGGTTTTGACAAACGGGGAGTAAAACAGGATCAGATATTGCCGTTTGTTGTGGATATTAGATAAAACCGCCTCTTCAGGAGTGGTGTACCAGTGAATGGCGGATGATGAAACCGCAGGAACATGCGGAACATTGCTTTCCAGCGGCGATGCCGTGGTTTTCGTGATGTTTTTTGTCCACGGCGAACTCGGAAGCGGAAGCTCCTCATCCGCTATCTGGATCGATAAATTGTCAATCAGACTGTTCGCCGTTTGATTTGCCTGGGCGGCGATCATGACTCCCATCTGCAGGTTTTTCAAACTTCCCTCCCTGATCGGTGAATATGAGGATTGAATGCCATCTACAAAGCAGTGAATGGTTTCAGGCCCCGTAAATACCATCTGGAATCTGTGCCATCCGGGGGTCTTCAACTGGTAATAGGACATATCGTCCTTGTAATAATTGGTGACCTTGTTTTCCAGCTGGCTGTCATAATAGGAAAAGTAAACCTCTCCCATCGGGTTGATTCCTAAACGGTAAAACGCCGAAACAATATCAGGGGTGCGGGGATCGATCTCCGTTGCCAGAAGAGCGATGCCGAGCATCTGCGGGGAACGTTCCTTGACATAAAAATCCGCCTGGACGATAGCCTTTCCCTTGATCGTTGTTCGGTCCAGTTTGTTTTTGCTCACCACTCTTATGAAACGGGCGCTCGGATTCGCCTGGATAAAGAGACATCCCCTCCCGCATTCGGTTTTGGCAATGCCCTCCAGGAGTATGTCATCGAGGTTGAATTGCGAATAGGGAACCACCTTGACGCTGTCTTCCGCGCCCCTTCCATACTTCACAAGCGCCGATGGAAAAGACATATTGTCAAAGTTTTCCCACGCAAAAAGTTTATACTGTCCTTCCATGGGAAAACAAAGGGAGGTAAAGAATAATAGAAAAACCAAAACGCCAGGTAATAAAATTTTATACATTATCCCCACCACCTTTGAAATTTTTCCCTGATTTTAAAACAATTCCCCCAGTTTAGGAAAGGAAAATGAAAGGTTTCGCCGGTTAGCCTACAGATGACTTATTCTTCAGAAAAGAATCCGTGAAATTCTTCTCTTCTCTGAAATCCGGATTGACAAAGACACCCACAAAATTCTGCTATTATTAGCGGATTCCTTCTCCCTCATTTTATGGTTTATTTATAGTGGTCTCTTATAGGACGTGTCAATAAAAATAATTTATGTTGGAATTTTTTTTCTGATCCTTTTGTCGCTTGAGTAATTTTTGCGATATTTCTGTCTCTTGAGGCTTATCTTGCCCCCGTAATCTCAAGGTAAGTTCGGTAACTCTTCTCCATCATCTCCCTGATATGCAGGCGATAGGGACATTTTTCTTCGCATTCCCCGCATTTTATACACTTTTCATAACTCTTCAGCGACTTATCCATACCCTGCTGGAGCATGTATAACGGGGGATATCTCTTTATTATGGAAGGAAATACGTTTATACTGACAATATCCACTCCCTGGGGACACGGTTCGCAATAACCGCAGCGCCGACAGAAAACATTCCCTGTTTCTCTTCGGATGCGATCCATTTCCTCTTTCTCCTCCTTTGTTGGGGGAGTTCCATCCTCTATAATTTTCATGATCTCCCTGATCTCTTCGGGACTTTTTATGCCGACGATCGGCGCGACGTCATCCATCTCCAGAAAAAATTTGAACGCAAGACGCGGATTCGTTATTTCCCCTCCAGCCATGGGTTTCATCACGATCACTCCGGTATTATGTTCTCTCGCAACTGGCAGAATCACGTCAACAGGCTCCCGAACGATGAAATTCATGGCAATCATGATGGTTTCGAACGCGTCTGTTTCTATGACCCTGTTCGCCCATTCCACGCCATGAACGCTTACCCCGATATGGCGGATTTTTCCCTCTTCCTTAAGCGGCAATAATCCCTCGAGTATTTCCAGAGACCTGTCCAATTTTGCCTGATCCGCCGCATTATGCATTTGTAACAGATCGATATAATCCGTATGGAGGCGTCTCAGGGATTCTTCCAGGGAATGGATCACTTCCGGAAGACTCTTCGGTATCGCCTTGGTGGCTATGACGAGGTTTTCACGCTCGCTTTTCAGGTTTTTCAGCGCCCTCCCGATCTTTTCCTCACTGTCTTTATACGCGCGCGCCGTATCGATGAAGTTGATCCCAAGATCCAGGGAAGTTCTGATACACCTTTCCGCTTCCTCGAAAGATACCGACGCGATCGGGATTCCTCCAAAACCCACCTGCGAAACCTTGAGACCGCTTTTTCCCAGAGTTACGTATTTCATTTTTATCCCTTTCCCTTATCGTAGGTTATTTTCTTTAAAAACCCTGGCGATGACTTTTGTCTATAAAAAAATGCGCCCCGTTATCTCGGAAACAAGATTTCGGGGCTTTGAGAATGAAGAAGAAAGGGACTCTATGATTACCAGACGTTTCCCCCGGGGGAATCCTGCATCCCGACTACGTTGCCATTCAGCATGAATCGACCGCTCTGCCATTCCCCGCCAAAACGATAAACATCACCCACACTGACCGTACCATTCGTCGGATCATAATCCGTGAAACATAAAGGCTGATCCTTTTTTAAACCCGTACTTGCGCCCCCTTCATACATGCTCATGAAGGGAAAGTTCTTATATCCCATGCGCGCCCGTTTTTTATCCGGTCCCACGCCAATGATGACATAAGCAGCCCTTTGTCCCATCTGGGCGAACGTCAGATGCGCATCCTGATGATCATGAGGATTGATCGGTGGATCGGAATACGACCAGGAACCAGAACCGATCCGGTAACCCATAGCGCCCAATCCTTCGACTGCAATCGCCACGGCAAATGGATCTTTTAACAAACTTGTCATGTAGGCGACAGGGGTTGTCAATTGCAACGCCCCGTTGGCGCATTGTCCAAAGTTGGGGTGCCCGGGATTGAAGGCGATGTCCGCTCCTACATCTATGGCGTCCAGACTTGAATCGCTGTCGCGCGTGTATTTGTTCCAATCCACAAGATAAGATTCCATGGCAATTCCCATGGTGCGAATATCGGCGTGCGTACGGGCAACTTTGCTCCTGGTTTGAGATTCCAGAAAATTAGGCACCGCTATGGCTGCCAGAATCGCAATAATGGCAACCACGATTAATAGTTCAATCAGCGTAAATCCCAAATTTACCTTTCTCATAAAACATCCTCCTTTTAGAAAAATATGATGGGTGATGATTCATCCGCATCGATTGATTGCATGTTCTAAAATAAGGATGTAAAAATATTATAAAGATAGAATTAAGATAAGGTTAAATTTTCAGAGGATTGATATCAGGCGGGATAAATATAAGTTTTCCCCTTTTTTTTTCCGTGAAACCACCCAACCAGAATCAAGCCCGCGACAAATCCCCCTACATGCGCCCAGAAGGCGATCCCCCCGACATCGCTTGTCCTTGTCCCAAGAGATAATGTCCCGCTCCAGAACTGCGTCAAAAACCAGAAAAACAGGTAAAATACTGCCGGAATCTCGAAAAACAGGGGATAAAAGAAAACAGGCATCAGCACAAGGATGCGCGAAAAAGGAAATAACAGAAAATACGCCCCCATCACGCCTGCGATGGCGCCGCTTGCGCCGATCGTCGGGACTTTCATTCCCGGATGAATCACTATATGGAGAACGCCAGCCAGAATTCCGCACAAAATGTAAAAGATCAGGAATCGGATATGCCCCATACGATCCTCGACATTATCCCCGAACAGCCATAACGCCCACATATTGGATATCAGGTGAAACCATCCGCCATGCAAAAACATGGATGTGAAAAACGGGTAGAACGACATTTTCGGGTAACCGACGCCCGCCGCCCATTGGGGATGAAAATAACGCGCAGGCACAACCCCCCATACATGAAAAGTTTGCTCCAGCGCGACTGGCGACATCCTCAACTCATAAATGAACGCAACGATATTGGCAATGATCAACGCAAAGGTGATAACCGGCGTTCGCCTCGCCTTGATTGTATCCCTGATCGGTATCATAAACGAAAAATCTCACCTGAAATATTTTTGAATTATTCTATGATATTACAAATTGATTTTCCCTCTTCTCCTCGCGCCTTGTCAACATTTCTCCTGAAATTTTACGCCTGCAACGCCTCTGGGGGCGCATATCTGAATTCTATCATGGAAAAACAGGGTCAAATCCTGTGAAAATCCTCGAAAGCATGTCTTGACATATCGCGCCATCGTTTTTATGGTTCTTGTTCGATATTACGTTTATTCCTGACTGTTAACGATGTTGATAAAATTCCAGGAGGGAAGAATCCATGCTCTTTGGCGTTTGCGGCAATCCCGAAGTGGCTGAAATCGCCGCCCGGGTTTCTTTCGATTTTATGGAATGGACTGTGGGGGAACTGCTGAAACCCCGCGAACCTTACGAGGCGTTCCGGAAGGCTCTCGATAAGGCGCTTTCCCAAGGCGCGCGTTATCCTGTTCTCAATTCCTTTATCCCCGGCGATCTCAGGATTACAGGCCCTGACGCCGATGTATCCGCATTACGCGCATTTTCCGAAACCGCCCTTGATCGCGCTGAAAAAGCCGGCGTTAAGATTATTGTCTTTGGTTCGGGAGCGGCTCGTAGAGTTCCTGATGGATTCGATAAGCAAATTGCCCTTCAACAGATCGCCGCATTCTGTTCCATGATCGCCCCGATTGCTCACGATCATGGCGTCACCATTGCCGTGGAACCACTCAACAAGGCCGAGTGTAATATTCTGAACACGGTTGCCCGGTGCGCCGATTTGACGCGGAAGATAGCGCATCCCGGAGTGAGTCTTCTGGTTGACGCTTATCACCTTATGCGCGATGGCGATTCATATATGGATATTATCGACAACGCCGATCTTCTTTCCCATGCGCATATTGCCACGGTTCCGAATCGTCTTGCTCCCGGCGCCGAACCCTGTGACTTCTCGGAATTTTTTGACGCCCTGGAAAGGGGAGGATATGATGGAAGAATCTCCATCGAGGCGAGAATGGAAAATCCCGAAAAGGAACTTCCTGAAGCGCTTTCTCTGATGCGCAGCCTGGAAAGGAAAAGATAGAATGCCAAGTTTGAAAAAAAACCTCTTTTTTATAATTCTGATCTGCGGGTTGTTATCTGGAACCTGCCTTTCCCGGGAATTCCGCCGCATTCCGGTTGAAGAATATATGGATAAAATGAAAGCCGGATGGATCGGACAGATGGCTGGCGTCGGATGGGGCGCGCCTACGGAGTTTCGCGCCCTGGGTTTCATCATCCCGGAACGTTACCTTCCCGAATGGCGCCCGGAGATCATCAACCAGTTCTATCAGGATGACCTCTATGTGGAAATGACGTTTCTTCGTACGTTGGAAACACGCGGTCTGAATGCGTCAATGCGTGAGGCGGGCATCGACTTTGCCCGGAGCGGCTATCCGCTCTGGCACGCCAATAAGGCAGGCAGATGCAATCTGCGGCATGGCATTGCGCCGCCGGATTCGGGTCATCCGAAATTCAACCGGCATTCCGACGACATCGATTACCAGATCGAAGCGGATTTTTCCGGGCTGATCTCTCCCGGGATGCTGAACCGCGCCATCAAGCTTGGCGAAACGTTCGGACGCCTCATGAATTATGGCGACGGCGTTTACGGAGGTCAATTTATCGGCGCCATGTACAGCGAGGCGTTCTTCGAAAAGGACATGGTAAAAATCGTGGAAGCTGGTTTGAACGCCATTCCCCAGGGATGCCAGTATCACGAGTGTATCTCCGATGTCCTCAAGTGGTACAAAGAGAATCCTGAAAACTGGGAGAAAACCTGGCGACTTATTGAGGACAAATATAACAGGAATCCCGAATACCGCCGATCATCGTGCAGCTTGGGGGCAGTATTCAATATCGACGCCAAGATCAATGGCGCCTATGTTGTCATGGGCGTGCTTTACGGCAAACGCGATCCGGACAAAACCATCATGATCTCCACCCAGTGCGGGCAGGATTCCGACTGCAACCCCTCTTCCGCAGCCGGGATATTGTTCACAACCATTGGGTATGAAAATCTGCCGGATCGTTTCACATCGGCGTTGAACATGGATAAGAAATTCAGCCATACTCCTTATGATTTCCGGAAACTATGCTCCGTATGCGAGACGCTTGCGCGAAAGACGCTTTTATCAGAGGGCGGAAAAATCGAGAAGAATGAAAAGGGCGAAGAGGTTTTCTTTATCCCTTTCCAATCTCCTGCGCCTGGCGCGCTGGAACAATCCTGGAATCCGGCTCCGGAACAAAACAGCAGATTCACGGAAACGGAAATGGCGGATATGGCGTCATCCGCATCGCTTCAAAGCGCCTCTGATATAGATATCTCGAAGGCTGTGGCGGAGTTCGCTCCCGGTTGGAAGATTATCCATTGTGGAAACGAGATGAATCCGGGATTGAGACAACTAAAAGGGTCTGATAAGAAAATCCTGGCGACTCATCCGAAAAGCGAGCTGATTCCTTGCGTCCTGAGTAGAAATGTGGATGTGCCTGAAGGGAAAAAGACTATTCTCACGCTGATCGTGGGGCGCCATCTTTCCGGCGACTGGGTCCTGGTTGTCAAGGTTGATGGGAAAATGCTTGTTAAAAACGATATGGATGAATTTACGTGCAGACACGGTTTTACGACAATACCGGTTGATCTTTCGCCTTATGCCGGAAAGACGATTCGCCTGGAACTGGAGCACCGGGCGGATGGATGGAATTTTGAGGGCGCCTTCTGGTTCCGCATAGAACTCCGAAGCGAATAGAAGACTTTTTTATTACTTGAATATCCCCTTGATTCCTTCGACCGCGTCTTCCACGCCTTCCTTGATCTCGCTCGAACCTTTCTCTATAAAGTTTTCCTTTGCCGTATCCATTGCGCCGGAAAGGGAATTCTTTATATCTTTGGTAAGATCCTCCGGGATGACGCCGCCACCGGATTTCAGCGTTTCTTCTATCACGGCGTTCAGAAATATCTTGATCGACTTGGCGATGGTTATCGGTTCCTTCTTTCCCCCAAGATCGTTGAGTTCGATCCTCGGAACGGGCACGGAGAGTTTTTCCCCTTTCAATACAGGCGCGGAAAGGGATACCTTCGCTCCGGATACGATCAGTTTGTCGATCCGGATTTGTTTCTGGGCAACCTGCGATTCAGGCGTATTCTCAACCTGACTCCCGCTTTCGAATCGCGAGGCGTTCTTCATCAGACGCCTCAGATTGGAAGTCTTGAATCCCTGTTCCAGCGTGATCCGCGGATTCTCGATATTCACAAGTTTGACGATCGGCTCATCGGTTCTGAAGGACTTGATATTCAGGGAAACCTCGATTTTATCCATGGAAAAAGCCTCGGAGGTTTTGAATCCCTCCGGGTTTCCGATAACCAGTTTCTCCATGCTCAATGAGCCGCCCAAAAGCGAGATGTTCACCTTCTCCAGCTTTACGTCAACCTGAAGCACATAGGAAAGAACCTTCACGATAGCGGTTCGCGCAATGCCATTCATGTTCCCCGCGATTATGGCGACTCCCACCCCGAAAGCGATGAACAATATGATAAGAAGAATGACGACTATTTTGATGATCTTTTTCTTGACGGCCATTTGTCTCCCTCCTTCATGTAAATTTCAAAATGGATCATTCATTAAAAAAATAGGTTTGTAAAGAGTTAAAATTGATTGATATCAAAATGGATCAGAATTACGGTTTTTCTATATATTTTATACAAATCCATAAAGAGGAAGAACCATGTCGGAAACGCCAAAACCGATTCTTGTCATCAGCAAATGCCTGGGATTCGAACATTGCCGTTGGGATGGAGAAATCGTAACCGAAGAATGCGTGGAACAGTTGAAGCCTTATGTGGAATGCCGTCCCGTTTGCCCCGAGATGGAGATCGGGCTTGGATGTCCCCGCGATCCGATTCGGATTGTATTAAAGAACAGGGAACACCGCCTCATCCAGCCTGCAACGGGAAAGGATCTCACGGATAAGATGATGAAATTTAGCGCGTCTTTTCTTGAAAACATCGATATTCCCGATGGGTTTATTCTCAAGTTTCGCTCTCCCTCCTGTGGCATGTATAACGTGAAATTATTTTCCGGCGCCGAAAAAACCGGCGCCATTGGGAAAACAAGGGGTTTTTTCGGCGGCGCGGTTCTGGATAAATTCTCCTTCCTTCCCATTGAGGATGAAGGACGCCTTAAAAATTTCTCCATCCGTGAGCATTTTTTAACGACCCTTTTTACCCTTGCCCGGTTCCGTCATGTCAAAAAATCAGGAACCATGAAGGACCTGGTCAGGTTCCAGAGCGATCATAAACTCCTCCTCATGTCCTATAATCAGAAGGTGATGAAAATACTCGGGAAAATTGTAGCCAATCATGAAAAAAAACCTCCCGCAGAAGTTTTCCGGGATTATGAATCAAGTCTGTATTCCGCATTTGCGAAAGCGCCGCGTTTTACATCCAGCATCAATGTCCTGATGCATGCCATGGGCTATTTCTCCAAAAATTTAAACTCGAAAGAGAAAATTTTCTTCCTGGACTCCCTGGAAAAATTCCGCATCGCCCAGATACCCTTGAGCGTGCCGGTTCATATCGTGAAATCATGGATCGTTCGTTTTGACCAGCCTTATCTCAAAGATCAGGTCTTCTTTGAACCGTACCCCGAAGAGCTCGTGGAAATCACCGATTCCGGTCAGGGGAGAAAATTAAAGAAATGAAACGAAACGGTTACATCCCGCTCCTGGTGTTTCTTTTCCTGAGCTTTCTTGCAGGGGGAATCGGTTCCAGATTTACAGCCCATTCCGTAAGAACATGGTACCAGATTCTTGATAAGCCGCCCTTTAATCCCCCTTCCTGGCTCTTTGGACCCGTATGGACGGTTCTGTATATCCTGATCGCCGTATCAGGATGGATCATCTGGAAAAACCGGCAGAATCCCAACTCTCAAAAACTCCTTTATCTTTTCGGTTTCCAGTTATTTCTCAATGCCCTCTGGACGATTATTTTCTTTGGAGCGCATCAAATGGGATGGGCGTTCCTGGATATCATGATCCTGACAATCGCCGTGGGAACATATACCCTCTTTGCCCGGAATGTGTCCATTGCAGCCTCCTTTCTGTTTGTTCCCTACTGGTTATGGCTTCTTTTTGCCGGGTACCTGAACCTTTTTATCTGGCTTATGAACAGATAATGAAAAATTATCCTTGAATCCTTTGACATACTATCTCACTTTTACATCTGAATTTGATCATGAATCGATGGCATAAACCTGTCGTTCAGATTTACTGGGAGATGTATCCATGACGTATCAAATCAGTGGAAAAACAAAAATCGCCTGCCTTATCGGCTGGCCTGTTTCTCATTCCTTCTCCCCCGCCATGCATAACGCCGCGTTCCAGGATGCGAATCTCGACTATGTTTATATCTGCTTCCCGGTAAAACCGGAACGCATCCCCGAAGCGATCAGCGGTTTCAGGGCTCTTGATATCTGCGGGGCGAATGTCACCATTCCTCATAAGGAGGCGGTTGTTCCCTTTCTCGATGAGGTCTCGGATGAGGCAAGGAAAATCGGCGCTGTAAATACGATTTTGAACCATGAGGGGAGCCTCGCAGGTTTCAATACGGATGTTTATGGATATTCCAAATCCCTGGAACTCCATGATTTCGATATGATCGGCGTTCATGCAGTCATCATCGGTGCGGGAGGTGTGGCAAGAGCCATTGCGATAGGACATGCCATGACAAACGCTGCATCCATCACGATTACGGATACGGCAGCGGGTAAAGCCGGCGCCCTGGTTTCCAACCTGCGGGAACTATACCCCTCTCTGGAGGTTCGCGACGCCTCCCGGGACCCCGGGCTTCTCATCAAATCCCTGGTGCGCGCGGATATCGTCATAAACGCAACCCCGCTCGGAATGAAGGAAACCGATCCGCTTTTTCTGGATTCCAATCAGATGGAATGCATTTCCCCCTCGGCAGCCATTTTTGACGCAATATATAACGTAAAGGAAACAAAACTGGAAAAGACATGCAGGGCGAGACACATAAAGTATGTCGGGGGTTTGGATATGCTTTTATACCAGGGCGTTCGCGCCTTTGAAATATGGACGGAACAAACGCCGAATATTCCCCTTATGAAAAAGGTCTTGCAGGAAAAACTTGGGACTTGTTAATCATAAGTCACTTTTTCACTGTTTGAAGGAATTACTTCTTTTAAACAGGCAGTTCATTTTCACGGGAGAAATATAAACCATGCTCCGTTATCAAACAGCCGGTGAATCCCATGGCCCCCAGCTGACCGCCATTGTGAGCGGTTTCCCCGCGGGCGTGCCCGTTGCCCCGGAAGACATCAACCGCGATCTGGCGCGCAGGCAGAAGGGCTATGGCCGCGGAGGCAGGATGAATATCGAAAAGGATCGCGTCCAGTTCCTCTCCGGCATTCGATTCGGTCTTTCCATCGGAAGCCCCATTACCCTGGTTATCCCCAACCTTGATTTTCAAAACTGGCAGGATGTCATGTCCCCCCTTCCCGCGTCAGAGGATATATCCCGCAGGGTCACGCGTCCCCGGCCCGGGCATGCAGACCTCCCGGGCGCATTGAAATATGGCCATAAGGATGCGCGCAATATTCTGGAGCGTTCCAGCGCCCGCGAAACCGCAGCGCGTGTTGCGGTCGGCGCTCTGTGCAAAACCCTCCTGAAACAATTCAACATCGATGTCTTCTCCCATGTCATTCGCATTGCTGATGTGCAGGCGAAGCCCGATTCCTTGTCTTTTGATGAGATCAAACAGGCTGCTTCAGTTTCCGATTTATCATGCGCAGATGTAAATGCCTCGCAACGGATGAAAAAGAAAATCGACGAGGCAAAGGCTAAGGGTGATACAGTGGGAGGCGTTGCGGAAATTATTGCCATGGGAGTTCCTGTTGGATTGGGAGGCGTCATGAACTGGGAGGAACGGCTGGACGGCATTCTTGCCGGAGCCATCATGAGCATTCCATCGGTAAAAGGCGTTGAAATCGGCATTGGATTTACGGCAGCCGGAATCTTCGGCTCCCTGGTGCACGATGAGATTTTTTATGCTCCAACCAAGCCAAAAGCACTGAATGGGCATGGTCCTTCCGGAGGTTTTTATCGCAAAACGAATAATGCCGGCGGAATTGAAGGCGGGATTTCCAACGGCGAACCTGTCGTGATCCACGCCGCCTTCAAACCGATCCCAACCATGATGACTCCGAAACGATCGGTGGACCTTGTCACAAAGGAGCCCTTTGACGCCTCAAAGGAACGCTCCGATGTATGCGCGGTTCCCGCCGCCGCCGTTGTGGCAGAGGCAATGACCGCCTTTATCCTTGCCCAGGCTTTTATTGCCAAATTCGGCGGCGACAGCATGGGGGAAATGAAAAAAAATTATGATTCTTATATTCAATATTTAAAGCGCTACTAAGGGGAATGATTTGCTTTAAAAAGGCGGGGAATTCATGGAAGATAATATTATCCTTGTGGGTTTCATGGGAACAGGGAAAACAGTTGTCGGCAAAGAACTTGCCCAAGCCCTGGATTTCAAGTATATCGATACCGATCTCATGATCGAAGCCGAAGCTAAAATGACCATCCCGGAAATTTTCAAAAACCTCGGGGAAGACGCATTCCGGAAAATGGAAACAGAAGCCCTCAAACGCGTTTCCCATCTGAAAAAATACGTGGTCGCTACAGGCGGCGGCATTGTCATGAAGAATGAAAATATCGATCTTATGAAAAAAACCGGCATGGTGATATGCCTTACCGCAACTCCCGAGATTATTTACAACCGAACGCGCGAAAACAGCGATCGCCCGCTTCTTCAAACCCCCGATCCCATGAAAAAAATCATAAGCCTCCTCAAGTTCCGCGAATCGCAATACCAGATCGCCGCCGATTTTACCATCGACACATCGAACCTTGCCGTAAAAACCATTGTGGAAACCATCATTTCTTTATGGGCGAAAGAAGAACCATGAAAACAAACATCACCCCAATTTTCCTGTTTTTCCCGATCCTTGTCACCCTTTTCTCTTGCCATTCTTTCAAACTTCCGCTTCCATCATCTTCCATCGATAATTCAGGAGAAAAGTCTGTGAAACAATTTGTTCTGAAAAATAAAATGCCGGTTCTGATCATGGAAGAACCGGATAGCAGGGTTGTTACCCTCGATGTATGGGTGAATACCGGTTCTGTCAATGAATCCCCCGGAATTAACGGCGTTTCCCATTTCCTCGAACACATGCTTTTCAAGGGAACCAAAACCCGGGGAGTAGGCGAGATCGATGCGGAAATCGAAGCCCTCGGGGGAATCTGGAATGCAGGCACCTCCCTCGAATTCACGCATTATTACCTTACCCTCGCCGCCCCCTTCGTGGAAAAGGGCGTTGATACGCTTTCCGATGTCATCGCCAACGCAGCGCTCGATCCCGTTGAAATGGAAAAAGAAAGACAGGTCATCCTCGAGGAATACCACAGGCAGCAGGATGATCCCTCCCATTTTCTTTTCACGGAAGCCATGCGCCTGAGCTTTGAAAAATCCCCTTATAAAAGACCGGTCCTCGGCGTTCCCAAAACCATCGACTCCATTTCAAGGGAAAATCTTTTCCAATATTATGAAAGCCGCTATGCCCCTGAAAATATGGTTCTCGTGATAGCGGGCGCCGTGAAGGCGGTTGACATCCTCCCCAGGCTCGAGGAAAATTTCGGCGCCCTCGAGCGTCCCTTCGATCCGAACGGCTTCACTACGGATACCGTTACGCTTCGCCGTTTCGGAGTCAGGCGCGAATTCAAAAAACCGGTTCAGGAGTCTTATATCCTTTTTACCTTTCCCGCGCCGGATTTATCCCATCCCGATGAGGTTTACGCCGCAGACCTTCTTTCCTATATACTCGGAGAAGGGCGTTCCTCGAGACTCTGCCACAACGTGAAAGAAGATAAAAAACTCGTTAGTATGATCGCCTCGGAGTATCCCACGCACCGAAAAGACGGCGTGTTTTCCATATTCGCCACGTTTGATTATTCCCGCAAGGATGACCTTATCCAGGCGATTTCCGAGGAATTGGAACAGATCAGAGATAAAAAAGTCAAGACCCCGGAACTTGAAAAAGCAAAACGCATGATCACGAATCAACTCTTGTTTTCACAGGAAACGTCAAATGGAAGAACCTCTGAAATGGGTTTTTATTATACCCTCACGGGCGATACCCGCTTTGCGGAATCCTATATTGACAATATCCGGAAAGTGGCTCCCGGCAAAATACGCGACATCGCCCTGAAATACATCGATCCCGATCAAGCCAACATTTTCATCGTAAGGCCCCTGAATAATGACTGATGAAAATCTCCCCAGAGTTACCCGCGAACAGATCGTGGATTCCCTGAAAAAAATCGGAATACACAGGGGAGATATTCTTGCCCTCCACAGCTCCCTCAAAAGCCTGGGATACGTGGAGGGCGGCGCGGAAACGGTCATTCACGCCTTCCAGGAAGCCCTCGGTTTCGCCGGCGCGCTTCTCATGCCCACTCATACCTATTCCTTCCCGATATGGTCAAAACCTCCTTATGATAAAAACGAGTCCCCCTCTCTCGTCGGCAATATCACGGAGGTTTTTCGCAGGATGCCGAACGTCTTGAGGAGCGATCATCCTACCCATTCCGTCGCCGCATGGGGCAGGTTCGCCGCGGATTTGACAAGAGACGCCCTGCAATACCCCCCCACCGGAATCGGAAGCCCCTGGCACCGCTTCCACGAAGCCGGGGGAACCATCCTCATGCTCGGAACCAATCAAAACGCCTGCACCATGCTCCACTATTGCGAAGCGGCGGCGGATGTTCCTTACCTCGATGTCACATTCACGCCAGGAGTGGATTATGAAGTGGCTCATCGCATAAACGAAAGGGGAGAGGTCGAGGAATACATCCTGAAACAGGTTCCCGGATGCTCCCGCGGCTTTCATAAATCCGAACCCTGTCTCAGGGAAAACGGCGCTTTGGAGGATGTGAAGATTGTCAATTCTCAAAGCCAGCTTCTGGATTCGAGAAAAATGGTGAAAGCCATGAAGGAAAAATTGAAAAGCGATCCCTTTTTCCTCTTATGCGACTTCCCTGATTGCGGCATCTGCGTTCGCCGCCGCAATTGCGCGGTGTAGAACCACGAAGGAAATTACACGGCTCTTTTTATTTTTCTACCACGAATCTCCACCAATTTTCACGAAAAAGAACAAAAGTTCTATTCGTTGTGAATATGCTTTAAGCAATCTTTGTCAATTGACATGCCCATGACGCTTTGTTTTGGTACTACCACTATTATCCAAAATTTTCGGATGTTAAAATGATAAATCACAAATCCGGTTCATACGGAGAGATATTCTCCATCGCTCTTCCCCTCGTGGTATCAACAAGTTCGTGGACTTTGATGCATTTCACGGACAGGTTGTTTCTCAGCCGTTATTCGAATGATGCCCTGGCTGCTGCGCTTCCCGCAGGAGTGACCAGTTTCACCTTTATCTGTTTTTTCATGGGGGTCGCCGGTTATACCAGCGCCTTTGTGGCGCAATACTATGGCTCTGGGCAGTTCAAAAAAATTGGACCCATCGTATGGCAGGGAATATTCTTCGCGCTTTTTTCCGGAATCCTTCTTCTCCCCCTGATTCCGCTTTCTTTCCCCCTGTTTCGTTTTATCGGGCATCCGGGAAAAATTCCCGAACTCGAAGCTGCTTATTTCCAAATCCTGTGTTACGGAAAAGTCTTTGCCCTTCTTTCCGGTGTTTTCTCGGGCTTTTTCTCCGGTCTCGGGAAGACAAAAACCGTGATGACCATCAATATCCTCGGCGCGTCGTTAAATGTGGTTCTGGATTATGCCTGGATCTTTGGAATGTGGAGAATACCCAGGTGGGGCATTTACGGCGCTGCCTGGGCTACCATAATATCCACGTTTCTTATGGCGCTTGCCTTCTTCATTCTTTTTATCATGCCGGAAAACAGAAAAAAATACGCCGCCATCTCAGGTTTTGGATTTGATTTTAAACTCTTCCGAAGACTCTTAAGGTACGGTATTCCCAATGGCGTTCAGTTCCTTCTCGATATGGCTGCCTTCACCCTTTTTGTGCTTTTTATCGGGAGACTGGGCAAGGTGGAACTACAGGCAAGCAATATTGCCTTTAACATCAATGTCTTTGCCTTCATGCCCATGATCGGATTCGGCATTGCTGCCAGCATCCTCGTGGGGCAGTACCTGGGAAGGAACATGCCCCATATTGCGGAAATCTGCGTGAAAAGAATATTTCGTCTCACGTTTTTATATATGGCGATCATCTCCATGACTTACATTTTATTTCCCTCGCTGTATGTGAGGATTTACGGCTCGAGGGAAAATCCGGAGCTGCTCGAAGATGTCTATCGCATGGCGAAGATTCTTCTTGTTTATGTGGCGGTTTATTCCTTTTTCGATTCCGTCAATCTCATTTTCAGTTCCGCCATCAAGGGAGCGGGGGATACGGATTATGTCATGAAGATTGTCGTGATCGCCTCCATTTTCTGCGTCATTATTCCCAGCTACGTTTGCTGCGTTATATACAATGGCAGCGTCTATATTGCCTGGACGTTTTTCTCTTTATATATTGTCGTAATCGCGATTGCCTTCCTCCTGCGTTACAGGGGAGGAAAATGGAAGTCCATGCGCGTGATCGAGATGCGCATCTCGGAGTTGACCCCCGCCGCCTCCGCCCCTTCCGAAAGCGAAGTCATGAGGTAAGAGAAAGTTAGAAGTTTGAAGTTAGAAGTTTGAAGTAAGGTACTGAAGAAAGTTTGAAGTTTGACTTGTCACGGCGAAGTCACGCCCTCGGCGTGACGAAGACGGAAGTTAAAAGTAAAAAGTTTAAAGTGCGGTATTTGAAAAATATATGTATAACTTATTGGGGAAATCCGGGCGCTGCGTTCCAGTGTATCCTGCGCCCGGGTTTCCCTTGGATTTTAATTTATTTGATCAACTGCTTTATGAAGTGATTTTGGTTGATCCAGATCCCGAAATCGTCCAGTAGCTATTTGCTGTAGCGAAAAGCGGATCAATTGCGCTTGCAATTGCGTCCGTTACCGCCAAGATGGCTTGATTATTGGCTTTGGCTACGGCTGTTGCGAATTTATCGCCGCATTCCCAGGAGTGGAGAGCCGTTGGAATTCCATACGCCCCATTGGCGTACACGTCTCTGGATCCACAGGCGACTCGAAATCCCGCTGCAACCAGATCATCCGCTACGGTTTCACCCCAACAGCACGTACTGAAACATGCCCGCAGCTTTCTTCCCAGATTCAAAGATCCTATTTCTTTGCGAATAGTTCCGTCAGAACCGCCTGTCAATGCTCCTCCACGAAAACAAATTTTATTTTTTCTGCCGTGAAGCATCAAGACAACGTCAATCGCTTGTATGCCACTTTTCCTTGATAAATCGGAAAGCGATGTGATGAAATTTCTAGCTGTCGCCGATGAACCGGAAAGAGTTTTGAAGTGTTTGTAATCATCGCCAAGGGTGTTCTTGACCACGCTTAAACCCGAAGACTCGATCCATTGATACAATTCGCGGAATTTTTTGTCGCCGTCATAAGACAGGTCGCATACCACCAACATCGCCCGTTGGCTTTTCGTAATCGCTCCGTCAATTAAAGTGGCGGTACATTTGTACTTGATGAAGGATCTGTTTGCCGAGTCAAACCACCAGTGAACTTTGGCTTTTTTGTTTTTTCCGGTTTCCCCATGCCCCGGTTTGCTAATAACGCGAACGCCCGGTTTGCTCCTGCCTTTGACAACGCTTGCGTCTAAACCCGCAAATTGATACCCGGAAGGAATGTCGAATTTGAACGTATCATCTCCTTTGCCTCCCATTCCGAGTAAACCATCATGCTGTTTAGTCCACGATACCTTTCTTTTCGCCATTTTATTTCTCCTTTCTAATAGACGTAATTACGACCCTTTTTCAACTTAAAAGGTAAATAGCGATATGATCGAAAGACCGCCTCCTTTCTCCGCGCATACGCGCAGCCAATGCGTAATACGGGGGAAATCGCAGGAAGAAACTCGCTAATCACTCCAGATATTCATACGTAGTACTAATTTCTAATTAAATTTACGCCCTTTGGATTTAAAATGATTTCACCCTGTTTTTTCCCCATTTCACAATCACTTTTATTATAACTATATAAAATAATTAACAATGTCAATAATAAAAATAAAAAAAAGAATGGGAGTCATTTTCGTGCGCATATCTGAATTCTATCATGGAAAAACGGGGGCAAACCCTATAAAAATCCTTCAAATTATCCTGAGTTTTTTCTGCAACTGAGTTGAATAATAATCGGAAAACTGATGCGCCCCCACTTCAAATATCACCTTTTTGTCAGTTTTAAATTCTCTATCGGAAAGCCGCAGAGTTCGACGTGATAAAGAAAAATGACTTGTTCTTGACATCTTTGATCTGTTTCAACTACCTTCTATCAACAATTAACGCAAAACAGGAGATCAAATCATGCGTCAAAAAGCAAAGAACCTATCCGAGATCATAGAGGTCTTCACTCCTGAGCCGCTTAATGATGATAACTGGAATTTCTGGCAGGATACGGATGATGTGCGTGAAACCGTTGTCATCCCTACTATTATCGAAAAATTGAAGGGAAGCATAGGGAAAAATCCGATCAAGATTCTTTTCTGCGGCCATAGGGGCTGCGGAAAATCAACGGAGCTGAATCGTATTTCTCGAAAGATGAAAGATCAGTTTGAAATCGTTTCTGAATCCATCGAGAGATACCCGCTTCATGCCATAGATCACCGCCTCGTTCTTTACTTTTGCGCTGAAATACTTCTGGAAACCGCTGAAAGATTGAAAGTCGATCTCCAGAAAAAAGAAATTGATACTATTCTGGGATGGTTCGATGAGAAAATCGTAAAGGAAGTGAAAGAACAGGGATATAAGGTAGATGCGGAAACCGGCGCTGGAATAAAATTTCTCAACCTGATCAAAGCGAGATTCTCGGGAAAGATATTTCGCGCAAGCGAATCATACGGAAATCTTCAAGCATCTCCTTCAAAATCTCTGTATCCTCGAATATAACGGGGAAAGATGGCACGATCTTCATCCCTTGATTCGTAATTACATGGAAAGGAAAAAATGGATAGAGAAGAAATAGCAACCGATAAACAGGAATTATGGGCTTCCATTTCCCTGGCGTTCGAGCAGGCTTCGCTCGGTTCGTTCATTTTTATCGAAGCGGATTTTCCCGATCCCC
>JAFGFK010000292.1 GCA_016931135.1 Candidatus Sumerlaeota bacterium
ACAGCTGATTATAAGGGGAAGGGCGCAATGCGTTTCCCCCGAAGGGAAAAAACCTTATGTGATTACGCAGAATCCCGACCGGTTTTTTTTCGAATCCACGCTTCTTCAGGAAATGACGGCGCCGGTCTTCTTTCGAGAAAGCGATCTGAAAAAACGCGGCGATGCGGAAAAAGAGGCGCTTTCGATACTCGATACATTCGGGCTTTCCGAAAAAAAAGACCTTTCGCCGCCCCGGATTTCCTTTGGGGAAAGACTGCGCCTCGCCGCAGCGCAAGCCGCCTTCTTAAAACCGGATTTCATCCTCGTGGATGATGTCCTGGCATTCCTGGGCGAAAAAGAACGAGGGAGTTTCATACAGGTTCTGAGAAGGATAAAACAGGAACGCAGATGCGGTCTCCTTTTTACCACGAGCCAGGAAATCCCCTCCTTGATGCAGGGGCAGCGTGTGGCGCGGCTCGATGATGCGCCTTGCGCAAAGGCGGAAAATAAAGGTTCCGGAGAAAGACCGATAATCTCGCTCGAAAAACAGCTGCGTAAAACCGCGCCGCGCAGAAAAGGGAAAAGAGGTATCCTCCGGTTTTTCAGGCGAAAGCCGTTTGAGTATGTTCCATCGAATACCCTGGTTCACCGCATCCCCGCATGGATCAAACTCGCGATCAATATTGGTTTGTGGATCATGATCATGCTGTCGAAACCAAGGCGCTACCCGTATGTTGCAGCTTTGGGACTTCTTTATTATCTCGGGGGAGGCTTGGGTTTCAAAAGGCTTTTTGCGGATACGAAATATTTCATACTTCAGGCGATTTTCTTCTGCGTCGTCATCATGCTTTTCCGGTGGGACGCAGGCGCCTGGAGAACCGGGCTTCTCTACGGAGTCCGCGTGTGGCTGATCTTCCTTCCCATGGCGGTCATGATGCGCGCCACCACAACGGATGAATGGACTGCGCTTTTCGGCAAGGTTCTTTCCGCTCCGAAACGGATCGTGCTGGGAATATCGCTCGGACTGCTTCCCGTCATTGTATCGGAGCTGGGGGAGGTTCTTTTCGTACAGAGGCAGAAGGGATTTGTCCTGAAGAAAGGCGATGTTTTTCATCCGCGCAGGTTCTGGAGATACATGAAATCGCTCCTTGTGCCTGTTGTCATCATGACCGAAGACCTGGCAAGGCTGGCGGAAATTTCCGTTATCCTGGACGATCGGAAAAGCAGGTATTTCACAAAGGGGGAATTCGACGAAGAATGAGATTTCTTTTATCCATAGATGATACGGACACACTGGAAACCATAGGCACCGGAAGACTCTCTCGCATGCTGGCGCAATGTCTTTGCGAGAAACTGGGCGCGAAAAACCTCGGCGTTACGCGGCACCAGTTGCTGGCGCATCCCTCCATTCCCTACACATCGCACAACAGCAGCGCATGCATGGAAGTGGAGTGGGAAGGCAGCATCGATGGCGTTGCGGAAACGGCGCGTGGCTTCATGCGCGACCATTTTCATTTTGGCGCCGATCCAGGCATGGCGATTATCCGGAGAGACCTTTTTTCACCGGAACTGGCGGGATTCGGAAGGGACGCCCAGGTAAAAATTCTGACAAAAGAGGGGGCGTACGATCTGGCGAGGAAAAAGGGCGCGATGCTCGAAGAATTCGGCGGAACAGGGGGGGGCGTCATCGGCGCCCTCGCGGGAATCGGTCTCCGAGGGAGCGGAAACGACGGACGCTTCATCGAGCTGGAGGGAATACGGAACATCTCCGGCGTGGTCAGCGTGGAACGTATTCTTGCAGAATGCCGGATCGAGCAGGTTGTCGATGTCAAAACGAAAAGAACGCTTTCGATGGAAGAACTCATCGATACAAAAGATTGGATCAGACCCGATCTTTCCGATGGACGTATTATTTTATTTGTCTCCCCGAACGGCAATCAGCTGTATTCCATATTGAAAGAGAAGAAGAATGGCGCCGGAAAAAAAGAAAAATAAAAACGCAAACCTCGGGGTTCGCGACATGATTCTCCTCACCATATTTGCCATGATCTCCGTGATGGCGAAGCAGTTCCTGCGCATCCCCATACGAATATCAGGACACGGATATTTTCCTTATTTCCTCTTTCTCGTATTCGGCAGCTCTTATACCGGGAAAAAGGGCGCTGCCGCGTACATGGGACTCGCAGCGGGAATATGCGGCGTGATCGCGGGAGTGGAGGATGGTCCCTTCACCATTTTCCGTTTTTTACTCCCGGGTCTTGCCGTGGAACTCCTCGGAAAACTCCCCAACTTATTTTCGCCTGTTGTGAACAGGATACTTGAAGGCATTGCCGCGGGATGGGTCATGTTGATCTGGAAATCCGCGTTCAACCTTCTCAAGGGAAATCCCCTGGAGTCCGTTTTAGTAAAATTTGTCCCGGGATTGATTACGTACACCGCCATGGGCGCCCTGAGCGGCGTCATTGCGCATCTCCTGGAAAAGGCGCTGAAGAGTTATCGAAGATGATACGCGTTCCTCATATATTGATCATCGGTTCCGCAGGAAGAAACAGCGGCAAAACGCTCCTCACAACCGCGATTATCCGGAGACTGGGAAACAAATTTCCCCTTGTCGGTTTGAAGGTGACCACGATCCGGGAGCGCGGCGGGGCGTGCCCCAGGGGCGGCAAGGGATGCGGCGTGTGCAGCTCGCTCGAAGGAGATTTCCAACTCACCGAGGAAAAGAATCCGGACTTACAGAAGGATACCTCAAGGCTTCTCGCAGCCGGCGCATCGCGCGTGTTCTGGCTCAGATCGTTGAGGGAAAGCCTCGAAAGCGCCATGAAACATTTCCTCGAAACAGCCCCCGAAGGATGCCCCATCGTGTGCGAATCCAACAGCGCCAGAACGGTTGTCGATCCCTCCCTTTTCCTCATGACAAAAAGAAACGATGAAAAAGAAAACAAAGCCTCCGCAAAAGATGTTCTCCATCTTGCGGACGCCATCATCGCCTTTGAAGAAAACGCATTCGTTCCTTCCCCCGATGACATTTCCTTCATCAATGGAAACTGGGCGCTCCGGGAACGCGCGGCAGCCATCATCCTCGCTGGAGGCAAAAGCGCCCGCATGGGAGTGGATAAATCGCTCCTCGAGATTCAGGGCAAAACCATGATCCGGAGGCTGTATGAAAGACTCCAGGGAAATTTCGAGGAAATCATCATCAGCTCCGGCGAACCTGAAAAATATGCGATACCGGGCGTTTTGATCGTTCCAGATCAAACCCCGGATCAGGGACCGCTCATGGGAATCGTAAGCGCAATGGAAAGATCGAAGCATGAAACAAATTTTGTCGTGGCGTGTGACATCCCGGATATGGACATGCATATTGTGAGGAAAATGCTCCGGGCGTCGGAAGATTTCGATGCGGTCGTGCCGGTTTCCGGAACGGACAAAATGGAACCCCTCTTCGCCGTTTATAAAAAGAAAACTCTGCCCCTGATCCGCGAAACCCTCTCCCGCGGAAAAAGAAAGGTCAGGGATTTCTTCCCGTTCTGCAATGTGAAAAATTTGAAACTGGATGAAAAAGAATCCATAAAG
>JAFGFK010000293.1 GCA_016931135.1 Candidatus Sumerlaeota bacterium
AGCCGCTGTTCTTTCTCACAGGTATATATCCGACAGATTTCTCCCGGATAAAGCCGTTGACCTGATCGATGAAGCGGCGTCGCGCCTGCGCATCGAGATCGATTCCATGCCGCAGGAAATCGATATAGTGGAAAGACGGATGCGGCAGCTCGAAATTGAACGGGAGGCTTTGAAAAAGGAAAAAGACAAGGCATCGAAGGAACGCCTTGGGAAACTGGAATCCGAGCTGGCGGAACTCAAGGAACAAAACACGGCTCTTAAAGCCCACTGGCAGAATGAGAAAAATATCCTCGCTGAAATCGGCGCTCTTCAACAGGAACTGGATAATTTCAAAACTCAGGAGCAAAAACAGGTTCGCGAAGGCGATTACGCAAAAGTGAGCGAGATTCGTTACAGCCGCATACCTGAGATTCAGAAAAAAATCGATGCATTATCGAAAACCCTCGCAGAACTTCAGGAAAATAAAAAGATGCTGAAACTCGAGGTGGATGAAGAGGATATTGCCGAGCTGGTTTCCAAATGGACCGGGATACCGATTTCCCGCCTCATGGAGGGCGAGGTTCAAAAACTGATCAACATGGAAGAACGCCTGCATAAAAGAGTCGTTGGCCAGGAGGAGGCAATCCTTGCCGTATCCAACGCCATACGCCGCGCCCGAAGCGGGCTCCAGGACCCAAAACGCCCCATTGGCTCCTTTATCTTTCTTGGACCAACAGGCGTTGGAAAAACAGAACTGGCAAGGGCGCTTGCTGAATTCCTTTTCGATGATGAACAGAATATGATCCGCATCGATATGAGCGAATATATGGAGAAGCACACGGTTTCCCGTTTGATCGGCGCGCCTCCCGGATATGTGGGTTATGAAGAAGGCGGGCAACTCACCGAATCCGTTAGAAGAAAACCCTACTCCGTTGTTCTGTTCGATGAAATCGAAAAGGCGCATCCTGATGTCTTCAATGTGCTGCTCCAGATTCTGGAAGATGGACGCCTTACCGATGGCCATGGCAAGATCGTCAATTTCAAAAATACCGTGATCATCATGACTTCCAATGTCGGTTCGGAATGGATCGATCAACTGGCAAGGACAAACGACGGTATGGATATTGCCCGAAACCTGGAGCGAAAACAGAAAACAGCCGAACAGGTGCGGGAGGCGCTGAGAGCGCAGTTCAAACCGGAATTCTTGAATCGCATCGACGAGATTGTCATTTTCGATAATCTGACGCGAGAGGATATCATCAAGATCATTGAGATACAACTGGAGCATCTGAAGCTGCGCCTTACCGAGCGCCGCATATCCCTGGAGCTTTCCGATGCCGCGCGGCAGCGACTCGCCGAGATGGGATACGATCCCGCTTACGGCGCCAGACCTTTGAAGCGCGCCATACAACGGCAGATTCTCGATCCCCTCGCATTGGAAATATTATCCGGGAAATTTTCCGATGGCGATGTGGTCAAAGTGGATGTCGATACGGATCATCTTGTATTTTCCAAAGCCTGATGGATTTTCCTTTACATTCAGCCCTTTCTTTAGCCATACAGAATCCTTATGAATGACCGGATAATCGACAAAAAAGACCGGATACCGTTAATATTGGAATTGCTGTTTTTTTCCGCGCTCCTTTTGCTTGTCTTTCTTTCCGAGTATTCCCATAAATGGGTTTTTGACGATGCCTATATGTTTGTCCGGTACGCCCGGAACATTCTGGATGGTAAGGGATACGTCTGGAATCCCGGAGGACCCAGGATCGATGGCTTGACCTCCCCCTTCTGGCTTCTCGTGGTTATTTATACCATCAGGGTATTTCAGGTTTCCCCGGCATACTATGGATCCATGCTTTATTCTTTGTCCTTTATCTCAGGGATACTTTTGATCCTTGTTTTTTATTATACAGTGAAGCGTCTTCTTCCCTCAAAAGCGGCGTCTCTGGCTCCTTTATTTACGCTGCTTGTAATACTCAGTCCTTTTGGCGTTCACAATCATTTCGGGAATGGCATGGAGACGACCATGGCTGCATCGCTTCTGGCGCTTTATCTGTTTTTTCTGATCAGGATATCCGAATCTCCAGCGCCTTTTTCCGAATCTCTCAGCCTTGGGATTCTGGGTTTTTTGTGCGTAATGGCGCGGCCCGAGTTTGCCCTTATCATCCTCCTGTCGCCTTTTCTTCTCTGGTTGCGGATCGGGCGATCGTTTCCCAAAAGAAGGGAACCCTTGATCGTTTTGCTGACTTCGTGCGTTTTGCTGATTGTTTACGCCTTATGGCGCCTTGTTTACTTCGGGGAAATCTTTCCCAACTCTTTTTATGTCAAAGGCTCCCTGTGGTTTACGCCCTATGAGGATTTCAACGCCAAGGAAAGAACAAGGCTGGTTCATATCCCCCTTTTCTATTTCAGGGAATCTCTCTTTTTGCACCTGGTCCTTTTTTTCGGGCTCATGCAAAGGAAAAACTGGAAAAAATTATTATGGCTCTGGGCGCCTCTGTATCTCTCCTTGATTTATATTTCCACCGCCCTCCAGATCATGGGATATGGCTATCGGTATTTTTTTCCGTTTATGGGGGGAGTCGTTTATCTTATTATCCTGACATGGAGCTGGCTTCTCGAGGACGCCCCGCCTTTTCGATCCCGAAATTCCAGAATCCCTGCCTGGATTTTTTGCGTCATCGTCTCCCTGTCTCTTATCGCCATCAATGCGGGATATGTCGATCTCTATATAAATTTCAAAAAGGAAAATGAAGATAACAAAGATTACATGATGGAATTTTTCCGGAAACTCCCTCCGGGCGCATCCATCGCCGCTACGGAAGTGGGCGCAATCTCCACTCGCAGCCCTCATATCTTTGTTCATGATTTATCCGGCTTGAACGATCCTGAATTTCGAAGAGGATTCCGCGCCGATGACCTCTTCAGGAGAAATCCGGATATTATCTGCTATGTCCATGAGCATTACGGGGGAATAAATAAGCGAATCAGGGAACACCCCTCGTTTTCCCGTTATCTTCGCGCCATAAATTTTTTACGGGATAAAACCAATTCCTCCCTGGGTTCCGCCGTGTATGTTAATATCGATTCCACCCGCGCAAACGAAATTCTCAATCTTATGAGACAGGATAAAAACTTGAACGAGTATTTTCTATCAATGGGGGCAAAGGTTGGATTCGACCTTTTCCATTTTCCCCCCATCCTCGATTCCGAAGGACGTCATCCCCTTCTGGGTCCCTTCCTGGGTAAAGGCTATTCCGAAACATGCAGGGAAACCTTGAAACCGGATATAGGCAATCCTTTCTCTCTCCTTGTGGGAAGCGGATGGTCACCCCCGGAAACCTGGAAGAATTTCGGAAACGTACTCCCCATGGAGGGACAAGGGGGCGTTCTTTTCCTTCCCCTGGATTCTCCATCTACAACTACGGTCTCCATATCTTTTTATCCGTATCAACATGATTATCCCCCAAAATTGAAGTTGAAACTTTTCTGTAATAATCATGATATCCTCGATGAATATTGCGTTCATTCAAACAGGAATTTTCATAAATGGACGATCCCGCAGCATATTTTGAGAAAGGGGATAAACGAGCTGGTTCTGATGCCTAATAGAACCATCAGCCCGAAAGATGTGGATCCGGAAAGCCAGGATCCCAGGCATCTCTCCATTTGGCTCTATTCTGTGGAATACGCCCTTGAAAGATGATAGAGGGCGCATATTGACTACCTTACCAGGAAATCAGCCTGGTTATTATAAAAACTCGATTCTGTCGAAGAGAACTTCTATATCGGGGTTTTCGTGGAGATTGGATACGATAAGCCGGAGCGTCCTTTCGATCGGATCTTTCAGGGAATTGATGATAATAAAACTCAGTTCCGCTCTTCGCCATTTATCATTCAATCCGGTTTCCGCAACGGAGACATTATAGTTTTTCCGAATATGAAAAAGAATTCGTTTTAATACAGACCGCTTGTCTTTCAGGGAATTGCTTCCGGGAATGAGTATTTCTACTTGAAGTAGTCCGATTATCATCTTGATAAAATTTTGTATAATTCTTCATATTTTTTCGCGGAGGCAGTCCACGAGTAGTCCTGAACCATGCCGTTTGCCTGCAATTTTTTCCATGACTTCTTGCGCTTTGTATAGAGTTCAACTGCTCTCTTGATCGTGATAAGAAGCGTTCCGGCATCGTATTTCTCGAATGAAAAACCTGTTCCCGTTCCATCGGAAATTGTTTCCGGCGTCGCATCGATGACGCTGTCCGCCAAACCGCCGGTTTTTCGCACGATCGGAACGGTTCCATATTTCATGCTGTACAGCTGATTCAATCCGCAGGGTTCATAACGGGATGGCATGAGGAACATGTCCGCTCCCGCCTCGATTTCATGGGCGAGCTGGTTGTTGAACATGATATTGATTCCCGCTTTGGATGGATATTTTTCTCCGATCTTTTTGAAAACATTCTCATAATCAGGCTCGCCGGTTCCCAGCAGCGCGAACTGGATGTCCATGGCGAATAGATCGTCCGCTATCTCCGAGATCAAATCAAATCCCTTTTGCGCGGCAAGGCGTGATATCATCCCGATCAGGGGAATGTCTTTATTCACAGGGAGGTTGCACTTCTTTTGAAGATGCTTTTTGCATATTGTTTTTCCGCGCATGTTCTGCATGGTATATCGGGAGGGAATCAGTTTGTCCGTTTCAGGATTCCAAATGGTATAATCGATGCCGTTCATTATGCCTGTAAGATGATCGCTGCGCGCCCTGAGAATGCCGTCCAGCCCGCATCCGTATTCCGGCGTTTGAATCTCTTTGGCGTACGTCTCGCTTACCGTCGATATGGCGTCTGAAAATACGATTCCCGCCTTCATGAGATTGATATCCCCATAGAATTCGAGCCCGTCTATGGTATAAACCTCCCACCCGAGCCCGATGCTGTTGAGCGTAGTACGGTCAAAACTACCCTGATATGCCAGATTATGAATGGTGTACAGCGCCTTGATATCATTATAAAATTCATTCGTTCGCAGGTAAAGGTGGTGTTTGAGATATGCGGGAATCAGGGCGGATTGCCAATCGTTGCAGTGAATGACATCCGGCTTCCAATCAAGGGCTTGAAGCATCCAAAGGGACGCCATGCAGAAAAAGGCGTATCTCATGGCGTTGTCCGGATAATCCTTTCCCCCTGTCGTGTATAATTCTTGCCGGTCGAAATAATAATCGTTACTTATGAAATATACGGGTATCGAGGTACCGGGGAGGGGAGCGCTCTTAACGCTTGCGGTATAAGTATCATTCTGAAAATGCACATTGATTTCCCGGATTATTTTCTCGAGTCCGAATTTCTGATCGTCCACGCTTCGATATTTGGGCGTGGCGATCCGTACGTCATGCCCCAGATTTCTGAGCGCGACAGGGAGGGCGCCGGCAACGTCCGCAAGCCCCCCTGTCTTCGAAAACGGGACCACTTCCGATGATACAAATAATATCTTCACTTTCTTTTCATTCCTTTTTCGAGTTTATGTCAGGTCTTTAAATCAAACATTAATAAAGGAGGACATATTTAATAAAACAACAGAACCTTGTCAAGTGAAACATGCGCAACTATACCATTATGGGCGCATCTTGACTCCGTTACCAGGAATGGAAAATCTACATGATATTTAGCCGGCGTCAGGCTTTTCCAGTCAACTCCTTCTTCAGTCGGGATTCCCATTCCGGGCGCCTTTGGGATTCAAACCGGATTTCCCGGATGTTTTCCCCTTCATAACCAAACAGGATGTGAAGACAATCGCTTCCCATTTCCTGTAAAAATTTTTCAGCCCATTCAACCGCAACCACGGCGCCGTGTTCCCGGTAATCGTCAAATCCGATGGTCTCGAAATCACCTGTTTCAGTAAGCCTGTAAAAATCTATATGGTGCAGAATCAGCCGCCCGGGATAACTCTTCACAACGACAAAGGTCGGGCTGGTGATCACATCCGTTATTCCGAGTCCTCTTGCCAATCCCTTGACAAAGGTGGTCTTTCCAGATCCCAGCTCGCCGGTTAACGCCAGAATTTCGCCCCCTGAAAGGATTCTTCCTAATATTTCCCCCATTTCAAGGGTGTGTTTTTCGCTTTTGGAATGTATAAGGAACATGATTTTTTTCTATCTTCAAAAGAATATCGTTCAAGGTATTCCTTGAAGGAAATTTTTGTCTTGGGATGAATTCCTTCAGGATCGAGTTCCAGAAGGGGCGTCAGGACAAACAGCCGCTCTGTCAAGTATTTGTGGGGAACTTGTAACTCCGCCGTTTCGATGATCGCATCATGAAAAAGCAATATATCCAGGTCGATCTTTCTGGGTCCCCACTTGACGCTGGAAATTGCGCGTCCTAATCCCTTTTCCATATTTTTCAATTCCCGGAGAAGATCCAGGGGGGAGAGATGCGTATCGATCTCGCAAACGGCGTTCATGAACCAGGGCTGTTCTTTCAATCCCCAGGGAGCGGATTTGTACAGAGAGGAAATCCTCGAAATACGGATGTCTCGATGGGCGTTGAGTCTCTCCAAAGCCCGGGATAAATTCCGCTCCCGGCTCCTTGCGTTTGTCCCCATACCCAGATAAATGCCTGTTTTGTGAATTGCCATCTGAATTAATATGAACGCTTGAGGCGCCAAATTTATACAGCCAGTTCGATCTCTCCGCGAAAAACAATGCGCGCTTCACCTTCGAGCATGACATGCTTTGGTTGTGAATCCTTCAAAACAAAATGTACAATATTGGTCATGCCTCCTCTTGTATGAATCTGAACGGGAGATACGGCTTTCCCTGAAATTCCGGCAATGACCGCCGATGCAACGCTTCCCGTTCCACAGGCAAGGGTTTCGTTTTCTACGCCCCGCTCATAAGTGCGAATCTGGAGATTGCCGGGATTTTGGATCTTTACAAAATTGACATTGGTTCCCCGCGGTTGAAAAAGAGGATGACGCCTCAGCAGTTTTCCGGTTCCCATGATATCGAGTTTTTCCAGTTCCTCCACGAACATGACAACATGAGGAACTCCCGCGTCGATATAATGGATGAGCCCGGAAGGCGCAGCATCGGGTACGGTTATATTGAGTCTGATATCCCGCGGATCGGTCATGGAAACCTTTACCAGGTTGCCTTTTACCATTGCTTTATAAATTCCCGCAGGGGTTTCAAAGGAAAGGTCGGAAGAGGCAATGCCAAGTTCCATGGCTAACAGGACAATACACCTCGAGGCGTTGCCGCAGGCTTCCGCCTCGCTTCCATCCGGCATGAAAATCCTCATGAAGAAACAAGCGTTTGCGGATGGTTCAATGAACAAAATTCCATCCGCTCCAATGGAATGACCTCGCTGGCATAATTCCCGCGCCCATTGACTTTTGGCTTGCTCGGGGATCGATCCGCTCCGATTGTCGAATGCGACAAAATCGTTGCCTGCTCCGGATAGCTTCCAGAATTTGAATTTCAAGGTTTATCCCTCATTCCCATCTTATCAGGCGTTTGATTTCAAAGCCTGGGCTTCAATGGCTGTGATGGCGGAAACCTGAACGATATCTTCCGTGGAGCATCCGCGGGAAAGATCGTTTACAGGAAGAGCCAAGCCCTGGATTAATGGTCCATACGCCTCGGCTTTTGCCAGCCTCTGGGTGATCTTGTAAGCGATGTTTCCCGCATTGAGATCGGGGAAAATAAAGACATTGGCTTTGCCAGCTACAGGGCTTCCAGGGCATTTTTTAGACCCGATCGAGGCGACGACAGCCGCATCTGCCTGCAATTCGCCGTCCACCTTCAGATTCGGCGCCTTTTCCTTTACCATCTTTGTAGCGGCTACCATTTTATCCACAAAGGGATGCGTGGCGCTCCCGTATGTGGAAAATGACAGTATGGCGACATAAGGCTCCACATGGATCAGGGTTCGGCACATGCCTGAGGCTGCTATGGCAATATCCGCCAGCTGTTCCACTGTTGGATCGATGACTGTGCCGCAGTCCGCGTAAATAAAGGCTCCATTTGCCCCGAAGGGGCAATCCGGAACAATCATCAGGAAACAGGATGATATGGTTTTCAATCCCTTTTGCGGTCCGATGATCTTGATCGAAGCCCGCAGGACGTTTGCCGTAGTATTGAAAGCGCCGCATGTCATGCCACCGGCAAGTCCCTTTTTAACCGTCATGGCGCCGAAATAAAGAGGGTCTTTCAAAACCTCGATCGCCTGGTCTTTTGTCAGTTTTTCCTTGGCTCGAATCTCCTGGTATGCCTCTGCATATTCGCCCATGAGATCGCTGGATTCATAATCCAGGATTTCGATCCCGGAGATATCGACGTCCATTCCCTGGATAAGTTTTTCTATCTCATCTTTCTTTCCCAGAAATAGCGGCTCCGCAATTCCTTCTTTCTTCAACATGACTCCCGCCTTGATGGTGCGAGCCTCCAGTTTCGCCTCCGGAAGAACCACTTTCTGTTTGTCCGAACGGGCTTGTTCGATAATTTTGTCCATGATTCCCATTTTCCTGTCTCCTTTATGACATTTTGGATTTTTGATTCATATCCATGAAGATTAAAACAATAAACTTTATTTCCCATAATTCATAGAAAAAATAAGGAATCAATGATTTTTTTACTATGGGAAGGGGTGGACTTTTACAGGGATTGATCTCTTAAACCTTCTCGAAAAGGCTATCCAGGATTTGAACCACCATTTCTTCGGTGATAGGTTGGTTGGTAATCCTCTGGCGGGCTATTATCTGGTTGAACGCCCCTTTCAAATCCCGGATGTTCGTGTCAACTTTTTCGGCGATCAGATTGATCAGGTGATCATTGACCTCTACATCGGCAAGATGATCCCGCTCCCTTTTCAGTATGGCGGCGCGGGTTAACATATCGGGCGGTTGAATGTCCACGATGATTCCCGCAGCAAAACGGGATTTCAGACGCTTTTCAAGATGGGCAATGTCTTTCGGGGGACGATCGCTTGTGATAACGATCTGCTTTTTAGCTTGAAATAATGTATTGAAAAGATGGAAAAATTCCTCCTGAGCCCTTTCCTTTCCCGCCAGAAATTGAACGTCATCCAACAGGAGCAGGTTTGTATTTTTATGCCGGGCGCGGAACTGTAAGATCGTATTGTTCTGAATCGCGTCAATCAGCTGTGTGGTGAATTCCTCCGAGTTGGTGTATAGGATTTTCATCTCTGGATAGTGCTTTTTGATATAGTTGGCTATGGCGTGAATCAGGTGGGTTTTCCCCAATCCCACGTCGCTGCATAAAAAGAGAGGATTGTAGTTTTGCGCCGGGGCTTTGGCGACTGCCATGGCGGTTGCGTAAGCGAAATTATTCCTGGTGCCCACGACAAAACTGTCAAAGGTGTAATCTTCCACGATCGGAAGTTCGGGAATGGCGTATTCCGCTTCCGGGGAAGCGCCGGCGCCGCTCGGGGTAGGGGATGTGAAGATTTTGTCCAGATCGGATGAAATCTTCATGAATTCCATAAGCGCCTTTTTCTCATCTCCCATCAGGGCGTATGTCTCCGCGCGTCTTTTTTTCGCTTGGATGTTGCTGGGATCGTGTTCCAGTATTTCCGCAAGGGTGTTCAACACTTCCTGATATAATTCCGATTTGACATAGATATCGCAGATACGGAAGGATTCCTTGACAGATTCTTCGATATTGTCCTGGGTGATATAGGCGCTGACCAGCTTCTTTCTCAATTGGGTTTCATCCGGTTTCAGGTCAATCGCTTCTTTCAGGGTTTTGATCCCATCATCCATCATTCCGGTGTTGAGGAAAATATCGTACAGGGAAAGATACATTTCAATCGCTTTGTCTATCTGTTCCTGTTCCCTGTGTATATTGATGATCTTGCGATAATTCTCGATATTCATGGCGTCGATTTCGAAAATTTCGCGCAACGTGTCAATGGCTTGTTGCGCATCGCCCTGTTTATGCTGGAGGTCGGCGATATGGTTGATTAATTCAATCGCCTTGCTGAAATTTTCTCGTTTTCTGTTCAGGGCGATCAATTTGCGGAACGTTTCCTGATCCTCGGCGTTGAGCGTGAGGACCCTCTCATAGGCTTGCTCGGCATTGTCCATGTCTTCCTTTTTCAGGAATAACTCCGCCAGGGCGAAACATTGCGTTTTGGCTTCATCTTTCTGGTTTAACGTTAAATAAGTATCGATCAACGCATTGTGAAATTCCACGTTCTCAGGTTCGTATTGCAGAAGTTGGCGGTAATATTCCGCTACGGCGCTGATTTGTTCCTGTTGTGCGTAAATTTCAATGAGACGCAGCGTCTGCCCAATGATTTGCGGAGTCTGCGCGCTCTTCTTGTACAGATCGAGCAGGTGGAGATTGATGGATAATTCATCAGGATCGGATTTGATAAGCTGATTGTATAATTCAATTGCCTGATCGGCCTGTCGTCGCATGACATATTGATCGGAAAGGACTCTTGCCTCTTTGTACGCCGATTGTTTCTGGTCGTTTTTCAAAAGCAGGAAGATATACAACCGGCGCGCCTCTATGTTGGCGTTGTCGATCTTCAATATGGCTTTGAAACATTCTTCTTCTTTGGTGAAATCGTTCAGATTATCGTAAATATCCGCAAGATTGAACCAGTGTTGAATCGCTTCTTTTCTTTTATTGGTCTTTTCGTAAACAAAGATCAGCTTTTCATGAGCTGAAATATTTTCGGGTCTGATGGACAAGATATCCTGACATACCTCGATGACTTTGTTATAGGCTTCTTTTTCAATGTAGAGCTGGCTTAAGCGCTCGTTGGTTTTCACCACTTCGTTTTCGTATCCCAGCTGCTGATAAATATTGACGAGAAGAATAAGGGTATTGATGTCATCCGGTTGCAGGGTGATGATTTTCTGAAGAACCTTTTCCGCTTCCTCCAGATTCCCTTCATCCAGAAGGAGGGAGGATAGTTTTTTAAAGTGGAAAAGCGCTTTGCGGAAGTCTCCGATCTCGCTGAAGGTTTCCGCCAGGGCGAAAATCGCCTTTTGATCGTTGGGATTGATGTCCAGGCACCGCATCAGTTGGGAGGTCGCCTGATCCAGTCTTCCCGTATTTCGATATACTTCATAAGCGTGGTAGTATTCATCCCGGGCTTCTGTCAAGCGTTTCAAACGAGTTAACAGGTCCGCCAGCCGTATGATGAGGGCGTCCCCCTCGGGTTTCAGATTCAAGGCAAACCGGATTTTTTCGATAACGAGCTCGTAATTTTTCTTCGCCTCCAGATAGTCGATCATTTCCTCCGCCTTGGTAAACGCCTTTTCCGTTTCGTTCGCCTTGATCAAAATCTCGATTTGTTGTTCCTTGTAAAGGATTTCATCGGGCGCGATCTGGATCAGCTTGTCATAAGTGGCGCTCGTCTCAAGAAGATTTCCCTTTTGTTCCTGTATCTCTATGATGTTCTTGTATGTATCGATCGCCCGCCCGGACTCGCCTTTTTTATATAAAAGAGAGGCGGTGTGGGAAAGGGCTTCGAGATTATCCGCCTGGTATTCCGTGATTTTTTGCAGGGTGGAAAGGGCGTCCTCCAGCCGTTCCGCCTGCTCGTAAAGTAGCGCCAGCCTGAGTTGGAGCGTGATTGCCTCTTCGTGCCGCCCCTGCTGGAGATAGACCTCAACTATTTTCCCGATGATTTTCAAATTGTCGGGCGTCGCCTGAAGCATGGTTTGAAGCGATTCCACCGCTTCTTTCAACGCATGCTGGAGAAGCAGGTCGTCGATTATTTTCATGCATTCATCGATCCGCTCCTCCGTCAATCCGAGTTTTATGGCAAGCTGGATGTATTCCCGCCGGATATCGTTGCGGTTTTCGTCAAGCTCGAGAATATATTTATAACAATCCAGGGTTTTTTCGTATTCCTTTGCCGTATGGAAGTTTTCCGCGCGTTTCAGCGTCTCCTGTATGGCTTCCTCCGTACGGTTTGAGGCGACAAGCACATTGATGATGTGCGGATACACATCGATGATATCCAGTCCCAGGTTCTCGATCTTTCTGTAAGTCTCCAGGGCGTTCTCAAAATCCGAATCCGCCTCATAAAGGTCCGCAAGATTCATATATTCCCCAAGCGCAGCCTGGAGATTCTCCTGCCCCAGATAGCATTCCACCATCCAGTGGCGCGCTTCCTTGGATTCCGGCACCTTGTCAACCAGCTGGGAACAGTATATCAGGGCGTCATCCAGTTGACGTATTTCCATAAGAAGAGAGACCACGATCTTGAGCTGTTTGATGATGATGTCATTCTTCTTCTGGATATTGTAAATCTCTAAAAGCCCTTTTTGCGCTTCGATGTTGTTGGGCTGTATCTCGACTACCTTGGAAAAATATTTCTCCGATTCATCCAAAACGCCCAATTCCAGGTAGTTTTCAGCCACTTCGACCGTCTTGTCTATGAATTCCTGCGTCGTGGGGAGCTCGATGTCCATATTGAGTTCTTTGACCATTTTTGCCACGCCCTGATCATAATCAAGGTTGTACGAAAGGGCAAAAAGGCTGATTAAATCCCCCCCCTTGTTTCCGGGGCACAAACTGTAGGAACATCGATATGTTTTATCTTTCTTGTTGATGATCAGCGTGCGAAAAACCTGCTCTTTGTGGATCGGGCAGAAACTCTTCACCGTGTCACCGATCTCCTGGATGGTATCCGTCCGATAATTGATTGCCTCCAGAATGGTTCGAACATCGATCTGATCTATGATTTCTTTGATAATCTTTTCCGGATAGATACTCATGAAAAGCCCGATCCTTGGATTTCTATAAAAGATTAATATTAAAAATAAATACCCGACCTATTTATTTATTTACTTCTATATACTCCATTGATATGTCAAGGGTTTTTGCGGAATGAGTGAGGGCGCCGACAGAAATTCGGGTTATTCCGGCGCGCGCATACCTCGCTACATTCTTCAGATCAACGCCTCCTGAAATCTCGAACGCTCTTTTTTTTCCAAAATATTTTAAAATGCCTTTTATCATGCCCGGTTTCATGTTGTCCAGTAAAATTAAATCAACCGGATACCGCGCCGCTGTTTCCGCCTCCTGCAGATTTCTGACTTCCACAATCACGGGTACGCCCGGTTTTTCCCTCCGGAATATGATCTCCAGGGCGTTCTCCACGCCCCCGCACGCATCAATATGATTATCCTTGATAAACGCCGCGCCCGAAAGGTCGCTTCTGTGATTATATCCCCCTCCGGCGCGAACGGCGTATTTTTCCAACTTCCGAAAGAGCGGGAGAGTCTTTCTTGTATCATATATTTTTACGCCATAAGGTTTGACCTTCTCCACAAAAGCCGCCGTCAACGTGGCGATTCCGGACAAGTGATTCAGAAAGTTCAAAACCACACGTTCGCAGGATAAAAGGGAACGAAGATGTCCCGTGACCCTCCCCAGGCGATCCCCAGCTTGTATCCGCGCCCCTTCCTTCTTGAAAACCTTGAACCGTATTGTTCCGTCGTGCAGTTTGAAACACGCTTCCGCTACATTCAGACCACATACAATCCCCTCCTGATGCGCCACCAGCTCCGCCCCTCCCACGGCGCCTTCAGGGATCAGGATTCGGGTCGTGATATCTTTTTCTGCCCTGTCTTCTTTCAACGCCTCTTTTATTAACCGCAATGTCTCCCTGTCTTTTATCTTCATGATGCAATCTCTTTTATAAATATTGATCCAGCCCGTTTTTCCGAATCTCTCCCACAAGGTCTTTCAATTTCGCAGCCCGGGACTTGGGACATATCATGATGACGTCATGGGAAACAACGATCAGGACGTCCTTCAATCCGTATGTCGCTACGAAAGGAGACTCGCCCTCCTGGGCGTTGTAGATCAGGGATCCTTCCGTATCGATCAATAATCCCCGACCTATCAGGAGATTGTCCTTTTGATCCTTTGGAAAATGCCTTTCCAGGGCATTCCACGTTCCCATGTCATCCCAGTCAAACTCGGCTCGCAACATATAGATATTGTCCGATTTCTCCATAATGCCGTAGTCGATGGAAACGGATTTGATTTCCTGGAAGACATTCTCGAGAACGATTTGTTCCTCTCCGGTTCCCAGGGATTTACGGTAGCGTTCCATACCCTTCATCATGTCCGGAAGGAACTTGTTCAGAGCCGCGCGAACAACGGAATTCTTCCAGAAAAACATCCCGCTGTTCCAGTAAAAATTGCCGGTTTCAAGATACTTTTCCGCCTGCTCTTTACCCGGCTTTTCGCAAAATTTTCTGATCCGGTGAATGACGCCACCCGGAGTCCTCTTTTCAATCTCGCCCGCTTCGATATATCCGAATCCCGTTTCCGGTCTCGTTGGAGTGATCCCGATAGTGACAAGTCCCTCGTTTTCTTCCGCAAAAAGGCAGCAGGCTTCGATATTTCTCAGAAACGCCTCCTTGTTCCGGATGATGTGATCCGAAGTCAATACGACCATAGTGGGATTTCCAAAACGGGCTGTCGTCACAACTTCGGCAAGCGCTATACACGCTGCGGTGTTTTTCCCCACAGGTTCATATATGATGTTTTCACCCGGGAAATCGGGAATTTCCGCCCGGATCGCCCTTCCGATCACATCGTTCGTTATGATAAACATCCTTTCCCGGGGAATCAAAGGACTGATTCTCTCTATCGTTTCCTCCAGAAAGCTCTTGTTTGAAAAAATCTTCAACAGCTGCTTGGGTCTGACTTTTCGACTATATGGCCAGAATCGCTCCCCCACGCCGCCAGCCATTAATACTCCTGCAAGCATTGATTCCAACCCTTTCAAACCTTGAATTTCAGTTTAACCAGATCCCACAGCATTTTCAGGGAATCCTTCAGAGGGCTGACCTTGGATTGAGGCGAATCGATCCAGCTGACAGGGACTTCCTTTATCCTGTAGCCCATTTTTCGCGCCAGAACCAGGATTTCCACATCAAAACAAAAGCCCTTCATCTTCTGTCGCTGGAAAATGGCGTCGGCAGCTCCCGCCGTGAACATTTTGAAGCCGCACTGCGTATCCTTGACTCCGGGAAGGTGAAGGATTTGAACCAGGATATTGAATACCCTGCCCATCATTTCCCGATGAATGGGTTGCCTTACCAGCAGCTTCGATCCCTTCATGGCGCGGGAACCAAAAGTGACGTCAAAACCATCTTTTATGGGAATCATTAATTTGTCGAGCTCTTCAATAGGCGTGGAAAGGTCTGCGTCCGTGAAAAGACGAATTTCCCCCCTCGCGGCAAGCATCCCCGCGCGAATCGTGGCGCCTTTTCCCATGTTTCGCGGATTCTTCAGGATTCGATAACTCGTTCCTTTCAGTATATCCGCCGCCATCTCTATGGTACGATCCCGGCATCCGTCATCGACAATCAGAATCTCCCATGAAAAATCCTTGGTTTTCAAAAATTCCAGTATTTTTCCAAGCGTTGTTCCGATCCGCTTCTCCTCGTTGTATGCTGGTATCACGATGGAAAGATAGTCGTTCTTGATGTCGGATTGGCTCATATTCATTTTTATTCCGCTCTTGATTCCTTTCCGGGTAATTCAAAACCTTTCCTAGCCGGATTATTTCTCACTAATCAAGAAATTTATACTTGATGAGAGTCCAAAGAGATAAAAATCCGTCCATCCAGTAAATCTTTTTCCCGTCAGCGCGTCCCCGCGGATAATACATAATCGGCGTCTCTATGATCCTGTAACCCTTTTTGATCAATTTTACGGTCAACTCCACGGTAAAGGCAAAATCATTGTTGCGGATGGTGATGTCTTTTATGATTTCCCTCCGGAAAACCTGATAACAGGTCTCCACATCCGTCAAATTGGTTCCATAAAACATATTCACTCCAAAATTGATGATCTTGTTTCCCAGGTATTGCAGAAATCCCATCTTCGGTTTTGTCTTGTTCTTGAAACGGGATCCGAATACCACCATCGCCTCGCCGGATATGATCGGATTGATCAGACTTGGATAATCGTTGGGATCCAATTCCAAATCCGCATCCTGAAAAATGACGATATCCCCGCTCGCGATCTTCAATCCCTCCTTCAACGCGCTCCCACGCCCGTTTCTTTTACCTTGGTAGATGACGATGGTATCCGGTTTTCTCTCCTGCATCTTCAGGAGGGCTTTGGTCCCATCAATTGAATTTCCATCAACGACGATAATCTCTTTCTCGATGTCAACGTTCCGCACCTTTTCCAGCAAAATATCTATGGTTCGCCGTTCATTATAAACAGGAATGATGACAGATAATTTCATTGAAGAGCCTTCTGGAGAGTCTTGAAAATATAATCGATATCCTTGTCGCTCAGTTTCGAATGCAGGGGGAGCGTCATCTCCCTCAGGGCATATTCCTCGGTTATCTCCAATCTATCGCCATGTTTCGTTTTATTGTAATAAGTCATGGTATGCACCGGACGATAATGATGAGATGTCTGGATTCCCGCCTGATCCAGGATTTTCGCCACTCTTATACGGGTTTGCCCATCCTTCAGAAGAATGGGAAGGATATGATATGAGGGTTTTCCCCATTTGTCTTGTTGTGAAAAGGGAAGGTCAAGCCATGCCATATCCTTCGCTTTCCTGTGAAAATGTTTGAAAAGACGCTCTCGTATGCCGTTGATTTTGTTCAGTTTGGCAAGTTGCGCCAAACCCAGGGCTGCCGTGATCTCCGTTGGCCTGTAATTGAAACCTGGTTCCAGCATGTCATAAATATAAGGGGAATCGTCCCTGGCTTTATTGTGCCTTTCCCATGTCTGGCGGGTCAGTCCATGGCTCCTGAGCAATTTGATCCTCTTCAATAGAGTTCCATCACGCGTTGCAATCAGCCCCCCCTCGCCGGTGGCTATGTTCTTATTCGAAAAGAAACTGAAGCAGCCGATATCGCCGATGGCTCCGAGCGCTCTTCCATAAGAATCCCGCGCGCCGGCTGCGTGCGCGGCGTCTTCCACGAGATAAAGAGGACGGGTTTCTCCCGCTTCTTTTCTCCTTTTCCGTTCTTTCCGAATCAGCCTTTCCAGTTCCTTCATGGCGCACGAAAATCCTGCATAATGCACCGGCATGATCACCCGGGTGCGCGGTCCTATCTTTTTTTTCACATCCTCAGGCGCTATCAGGGGAGATGACAGCGATTCTATATCCGCAAATATGCACCTTCCTCCACACGCAACAACCACATTTGCCGTTGCGGCAAAGGTCAATGAGGGCAATATAACTTCATCTCCCGCGCCCACCCCCAATACATGAAGCGATAAATGAAGCGCAGCCGTGCCGTTGGATACAAGGGCGCATCCGCAGCCATCCAGAATCCCGGTAAAGGCGTTCTCGAACTCCTCGGTACGAGGACCCATGGTAAGCCAGCGGCTCTTCAAAACCTCTTGAACCGCCTTTTCCTCTTCCGAGCCATACTCCAGATCCGATATGTAGTATCTTTGTTTCATCTTAAGTTACTCCAGGCAAATACATAGATTTTCCTTCCTGATCTTGCAACCAAAAAAACTCCGGGAACAATGCCCAAAGCCGGAAGGTTTTCCAAAAAGCCCGAAATGTCACGACTTTTGTATAAGTTTCAGATAAACCTCTTCCGTTTTGCGGCCAAGCGCGGATTCTGAAAAATTCCGCTGGACATGCTCCCGCGCCGCCTTTCCGAAGATTGTCGCCCGCTCCCGTTGGGAATATAATGTCAGGATGGCTTCTGATAAGGCGTCCGGATTTTCTGGTGGAACAAGCAAGCCATTGACTCCCGTTTGAATGATGTCCGGAATCCCTCCAACATTCGAGGCGATGATTGGCAAACTTGCCGCCGCCGCCTCCAGTACCGCGGTTCCCAGCCCCTCTGATACCGAAGGCATCACGAACAAATCCAAATCCGCCAGGACATCCGGAATATCCTTCCGGAACCCCGTGAAAACAATCCGCTCCCCGATCTCCAGCTCCCGGGCGTATTCCATCAACTTCTGATAAAGGGTTCCCGTACCTACGACAAGCAATGCCAATTCAGGGATTCTGTCCTTTATTTTTTTGATCGCATCGAATAAAAACCTGTGTCCTTTCTCCTGGCAAAGACGTCCTGTAATTCCCGCAATGAATTTTCCATCGAGATTGTATTCCGTTCGGATTCGCCCGGGATTGCCCTTTGTGAATCTTTCCGCATCTACAGCGCTGTGGATGACGCTCAATTTCTCCCGCGCAATATAGGACTTCGCAGCGCAGTATTCGTATATCGCGCCCGATATGCATATAATGCTGTCCATTGCCTTGCCGTATAACCAGCGGTTGGCAAAATGATCCTGTATGGGAAAAATGTTGTGTTTGGTTCTGATGATCGGGGGGCGACGCTTCGCAAATCTGACAGCCAGCGCCGCAGCCCACGAATCCTGGGAACCATGAGTATGAACGATGTCGAACCGTTCTTTTTCGATCAGCTCGCCAATCTTTCTGATATCATTGTACAAACTGAA
>JAFGFK010000294.1 GCA_016931135.1 Candidatus Sumerlaeota bacterium
ACCTTGGTTACAAACCGGAACTCCAGCCTTTATCGCGAGGTTTTGATGAATTTTTCGGTTTCCCCGGTGGCGCTCATACGTACATGCCTGAACGCATACGGGATAATTCCCAGAATCCGATCCTGCGCGGCGCTCGGACCGTTGAGGAAAAGGAGTATTTGACCGATGCTTTCGGACGCGAGGCTGTGGCATTCATCGAAAAGCACCATGACAAGCCTTTCTTTCTCTATCTGCCTTTTAACGCAGTCCACTCACCGCTTCAGGCAAGCGACAAATATCTGAAGCGTTTCGACACAATAGAGGACGCCAAGCGTCGTACGTTTCTCGCAATGATGGCAGCAATGGATGAGAACATCGGCCGGGTATTGGAAGCGCTGCGTAAATATCGGTTGGAGGAAGAGAGCCTGATTTTTTTCATCAGCGACAACGGCGGGCCGACACAGCAGACGACCTCCAGCAACATCCCCTTGCGTGGCAATAAAGGACAGGTCCTGGAAGGCGGCATTCGAGTGCCCTTCATCATTCAGTGGAAGGGACACATCCCTGCCGGCAAGATAGACGACCGGCCGGTGATTCAGCTCGATATATATCCCACTGCACTCGCAGCTGCTGGCCAGACAATCATTGCCGATTGGAAACTCGACGGCGTCAATCTGCTTCCTTTCCTTACCAAAGACAGGGACAGCCTGCCACACGACACCCTCTACTGGCGCTTTAACGATCAAAAAGCTATTCGTTGCGGCGACTGGAAACTCCTCCAGACGCACACTGATCCGAAACCGTATCTTTATAATCTTTCCAGAGACATCGGCGAATCTATCGATCTTGCTGACAAAAATCCGGATAAATTAAAGGAACTCACAGACGCATGGAACACGTGGAATGCACAACTCATGCCCCCGCTCTGGCGACGCGAAGACTCACGCACAAAAGCTAAACGTCAGGGAGGCGACATAGAGAGGTTCAGGCAATACGACAAAAATGATGATGGCAGACTTACTCCCGACGAATTGCCGCACGCCAACATTTTTAAAAATATGGACAAGAACAAGGACAAGATCGCAACACTTGATGAATATAAAGCATTCTATGTCCATCGGCGTAGTCAAAGCATAAAGAAAAAATAATCCTTCATTATTCATCAGACAAGTCTGGCCCGAATGGCGCTAAGTTAAGGAGAAAGAGGGGTCAAACCCTATAAAAATCCAATTCTTTTTCATACAATACATAAATTGATAACCAAAATTACCGGTAAAAACGCAAAACTTATACACGTTCACTGGATTTTTATAGAGTATGACCCCATAGTTCACCCCCATAAGTTAACCTCATCCCCTTAACTTAGCGCCATTCAAGTCTGACCCCATTTGTGGTTTCTATATAGGCGAGGATGTTCCTCACCGGCGTCCCCTTCTGGACATTGTGGCAGGAACAACATATATAACCCGCCCCTCCCGCTCCTAATATTTCCAGACACCTCCTGGTCTCCTTCCTTACCTCCTCCTCTGTTCCCAGATAAAGAAGCCGCTGGGTGTCTATACCTCCATGAAAAATTATCTTGTCTCCGTATTTCTCCTTTAATATGCCTATATCCATCCCCGGACAACGGTGCTGTATTGGATTGAGTATGTCAATTCCCGCATCGATCAACCTCCCGATCAAAGGCTCAACCGCGCCATCCGAGTGATAAAACACCTTGATCCCGAAATCATGAATCATCCGGCACCACCGTTCAAGCCTCTCCCTGAAAAACATATCCCATGCATCCAGAGAAATCAAAAGCCCGTTCTGCCCCCCCATGTCATCTGATATGAAAACGCAATCCACATATTTCGCCGCCCGTTTGAAGAAACGTTTCATCATTTCGGTTTGAATCGCCTCGATCCGGACAAGCCCCGCCTCAACCAGTTCGGGCGCAATCAGGAGGTCCATCAAAGCCTGTTCCAGCCCCCGCATTCCGCAATAAATCTCGAAAAAGGAAACCCACGGTCCCAATGTGACATAATCCCTTGCAGCGCGTTTCGCAGCCAGCGCCGCAGCCCCATAATCAAACAAATCCGGATTGGGCCACCAGGGATAATTTGTAATCTCTTCGGGAGTCTCGCAATGTGCCAGGGGTCTTTCCGCAGTTTCATGGTAGGTCTCCTCCCCTGCCCGGATGGATTTCAGCCTTGCGCCCCACAGGGTAATAACATCTCCCTCCTCTTTTTTCGGAGCAAGTTCCCCCATGTAGGGAATGCCCAGCCACACCATCTTATCCATTCCCAGTTTTCGATACAACCCCCGATGGGTCTTGATTCTCAGCTTTTTCCCCATAACCTTGAAAACCTCATCCGTGTACCAGATATCTACCGGAATCCGGTCCACAGGTTTTCGATTGATTACAGCCAGTACTCTTTCCCTCGGATTCATGCGCCTTTTGCCTCCAGAGAATAAAAATATTCATTCTTGCAACATTGCAGATATTTGAAAACCATTAACGGTCATTCTTAATAAAAATCACGCTTTCCGTATTTGACCAGGGTATTTCTATGGCTCCATCCGCAGCCCGCGTCATGACGGTCTTCATTCGTGTTGCAATGCCGTTTGGAGAGATAAGAATAACCCTCCATTCCTCCTTGGGAAGACGAATATACATGGGCTCTGAATATTCATCCTTCCGGGTGATCTTGATCGAACTTGTCGTTGCCTTGATCTCCAGTTCAATGCCATGACAGATTATCCCGTCA
>JAFGFK010000295.1 GCA_016931135.1 Candidatus Sumerlaeota bacterium
ATGCTGGAAAAGAAAAAAATTACCCTGGTTCCTTCTTATGGGCCTGAAATGAGAGGCGGAACCGCCAATTGCACCGTGATTCTCAAAGATGGCGAAATCTACTCCCCTGTCGTGGCTCATCCGGATATTCTCATCGCCCTGAATCTGCCCTCTCTCGAAAGATTCGAGGCGTCTGTGAAGACTAAGGGGATGATATTCTACAATGCGACGTTCGCTTCTCCGCAAAAAAAACGAAAGGACGTTTCCTATTTCGGAGTTCCTGCAAACGATCTGGCGAACGAGGCGGGAAGCGTCAAGGCTGCCAATGTGACTCTACTGGGAGCGCTTATCGAAGAAACCCATCTTGTAAAGGAAGAAACTCTCATGGAGAAAGTCCTTCCGAAAGTCTTCTCCAATAAAAAAGCCGCTTTACTGGAATTGAACAAAACAGCGCTGCAAAAAGGAAGGGATTACCAGAAAAACAAAACCGCTGTTTAAAAGAAGGGGGAAACGCCCCGGAGCTCGATCAGCGAGCGGGCTTTCCTATTGTTGCTGATTGCGCCGGTCAATGACGCGTTTTATCTTTCCCTGGGTTCGCTCCAATCGCTTGGACTCCACCAGCTTCACCTTGACGTGAATGCCATATTCCTCGAAAATCCTTTGTTTTATCTCATCCTGAATCTTCATCAGCTTCTTCACTTCATCGAATACGATATTTTCCGAAACCTCCACCTGGATTTCCAGTTCATCCATTCCTCCCTCCCGTTCGATGATGAGCTGGTAATGGGGCTCTGTATGTTCCACGGTTGCAAGAATGGATTCGATCTGGGAGGGGAATAATTTCACGCCGTGAATGATGAACATATCATCGGAGCGCGTCGTAAATCGCGCGAGCCTGAGGGATTTTCTGCCGCAGGGACAGGATTCTTCGATCATCTTCGTGAGATCGCCGGTTCTATAACGGATCATGGGCATGGCTTCCTTCGTGATCGTGGTGAGAACCAGTTCCCCCATTTCTCCGGGGGGAAGGACCTTTCCCGTATCCGGATCGATGATCTCGGCGATATAGTGGTCTTCGAAAAGATGGAGTCCATTTTTCCGATCGCATTCGCTGGCCACTCCGGGACCCATGATTTCCGATAATCCATAAGTGTCATAGGCATCGATAAAAAGATCGTTTTGAATGCTCGAGCGGAGTTTTTCCGACCACGGCTCGCTACCGAATATCCCTATCCGCATAACCAGTTCATTGCGGTTGATTTTGAGTTCCTTCAGTTTTTCCGCGATGGCGAGGGCAAAGGAGGGAGAACAGGCAAGAACGGTGGTTCTGTAATCCCGCATGATATGGATTTGCTTTTCCGGCGCTGCAAGGGATGTGGGAACAACCGAGGCGCCGATCAACTCGGCGCCGTAATGGAATCCGAACCCTCCGGTAAAAAGACCGTAGTCGAAGGCGATTTGAACCGTATCATCCTTTGTGACGCCTGCAGCAGCCAGCACTCGCGCCATGAGCTCGCTCCAGTGTTTCAGATCGTTCCTGGTATAACCCACGACCGTTGGTTTGCCGGTTGTGCCGGAGGATGAATGGATGCGAACAACCTCCCGGAGGGGAACGGCGAACATGCCGTAGGGATAATTTTCCCGCAACGTGGCTTTGGTGGTGAAGGGAATCTGCCGCAAATCCGCGATGGAATTGATTTCCTCCGGTATGATATGATACTCATCAAACAAAGCCTTGTAATAAGGCACATTTTTATAAACGCGGTTGAGGGTGGATTGAAGCCGTTCTATCTGCAATTGGCGGATGTCCTCCCGTGCCATGGTCTCGTATTCAATGTTCCATATCATGATTCACACCTCCCTGGCGAAATAAAAATCATGGCGTTACTTACCCAGGTAAGCCCTTTTGATCTCTGCGTTTTCCAGCAGGTCCTCCCGGGGTCCCTGGAATACGATTTTCCCGGTTTCCAGCACATATCCCCTATCGGAAATATCCAGAGCCATTTCAGCATTCTGTTCTACGAGAAGAATGGTTGTTTTCTCCTCGGAGCGAAGTTTGGTGATCTTGGCGAATATATCCTCCACGATGATGGGGGCTAGTCCCATGGAAGGTTCATCCAAGAGAAGAATCCGGGGGCGCGACATCAGGGCTCTGCCGATCGCCAGCATCTGCTGCTCTCCCCCGGAAAGAGTTCCCGCCAGTTGTTTTCTCTTTTTCACCAGATGGGGAAAGAGGTCGAATATCCGGTCAAAATCCGCCATGACTTCCGATTTGTTGCGGAATGAATACCGGCTGTAGGATCCGAGGAGGAGATTATCCTGCACGCTGAGAGGGGCGAATATATGGCGTCCCTCCGGAACCAGGGCAATCCCGAGGCGCACGATTTTCTCCGTTCGCAGATGGGTGATATCCTTATCCTGGAATACAATCAATCCCTGCCTGGGGGGTAACAGCCCCATGATGCTCTTGAGCAGCGTGGATTTGCCGGAGCCGTTGGCGCCGATGAGGGTGACTATCTCTCCCTCATTGATATGCAGGGACAAATTCTTCAATACGAGAAGATTGCCGTAAAAGGATCGGATGTTCTGAATCCTAAGCACCTTCCGCCCTCCTGCCCAGATATACCGCTATCACCTCATCATTTTTTCGAATGTGTTCGGGGGTTCCCTCTGCGATTTTCTTTCCGAAATCGAGAACCAGGATTTCATCGCTGATATCCATAACCAGGGACATGTCATGCTCCACGAGAAGAACCGTTACGCCGGTATCCCTGATCCTTTTAATGAGGGCGGCTATATCCTTTGTTTCGCGGGTGTTGAGTCCTGCTGCGGGTTCATCCGCGAGGAGAATGACCGGTTCATTGGCAAGGGCGCGAGCGAATTCCAGGAGACGCTGTTCCTTGAAGGGAAGGGTATGAGCGGGATGATCGGCTTTTCCCAGGAGATCGAAAAACTCGAGGTATTTTCTCGATTCCCGGATGAGGGAGGTTTCCTCTCTCCGCATCCAGGGGAATCGGAAGGCGGCGCTGAAAAAACCCGCCCGGGAACGTGGATGGCGGGCAATCATCACATTTTCCAGAACGGTCATGTTACTGAAAATCTTGATCGTTTGAAAGGTTCGCGTCACCCCCAGGCTTGCCATTTTATAATCCGGCAACATGGTGACATTCCGGTTCTGCAACCGTATATTGCCCTTTGTGGGCTTCATATTACCCGCAATTACGTTGAAAAGGGTGGTCTTTCCCGCGCCATTAGGACCGATGATGGACTTGATTTGCCCCTTTGAAACGCAGAAGGAGACGCCGTCAACAGCCCTGACGCCGCCAAAGAAACGACATACATCCTTGAGCTCTAAAATCGGATCAGCCATCTTTGGCTTCCTGCCTCCTTCCCGGGATTTTCCTGATCAAGAGCCAGAGCATCTGGCTTCCTCCGAATATCCCCCCTGGAAGAAACAGCATGATGAAAAGAAGAATCGCGCCATAGATTAGAATGTTGTAATCCTGGAAAAACCGGAGCGCCTCCGGAAGAATGATGAGCAGCGCGGCGCCGGCAATCGCGCCCCATATACTCCCCATTCCTCCCACAATCACCATGGTAACGAGCAGAACGGACTCCATCAATCCAAAAGGATCAGGCGCCACAAAACGTATGTAGTGGGCGTATAAAGATCCGGCAAGAGAGGCGTAAATCCCGCTCAGGATAAATATCCCGACCTTGTATTGAGCGGTATTGACGCCCATTGCCCGCGCCGCTTCTTCATCCGCATGGATGGAGCGCAACGCCCTGCCTACCCTGGAATGAATGATATGAAGCGTGAGAAGCAAAATGACCAGAAGGATTCCCCATACGAAATAATAGCTGCTGGTTTCGGATTTGATCGTCCACTTGATAAAGGTTATATGAGGAATCCGGGCAAACGTATAACCCGAGGGTCCCCCGGTCAAATCCACCTCCGCAAGGAAGAAAATATTGACGATCAAGCCGAATCCCAGGGTCGCCATGGCGAGATAGTGTCCCTTCAACTTCAGGGAAGGCGTCCCGACAAACCAGGCGACGCATGCCGTAATCAGCATACCCGCTCCCATCGCCAGCCAGGGCGACCAGTGGCATGTGCCGGTCAGAATGGCGGACGCATAAGCCCCCATGCCGAAAAAGGCGGCATGCCCCAGGGAAATTTGTCCCGCATAACCCATCAGAAGCGATAGCCCCATGGTAACCAGGCTGAATATGCCCACCTGCACCAGAACCCCCAGGTAATAAGGATTCTTCACAAACATCGGCGCCAGGAGTACAATCATCAGAAAAACGGCGTAAGGTATGTATATATTCCGTTTCATCATTTAAAATTTTTTCAATCTTCCGGCTGCCTCGCTTCCGAACAATCCGCTCGGTTTGACGAACAGAACCAGCAACAGAACGGCAAGGGGCAATGCGTCCTTGTAATGAGAGGACAGGTATCCTGCGGTAAGAGCCTCCAGTATGCCCAAAATCAAACCAGCGGACACCGCGCCAAAATTATTGCCCAGCCCTCCAAAAACGGCTGCGCCGAAACCTTTGATGCCGAACATGGCGCCGCTTTGATAATCCGCCATGGAAATGGGAACAATCACCGCTCCCGCCATACCGCCGATCGCAGCGGACAGAAAAAAGGAAAACATCACCATGCGTTTGGTCGGTATTCCCATCAGACTGGCTGCAGTTCTATCGAAGGCGCACGCCCTCATGGCTTTTCCGGCGAGGGTCAGGTTGAAAAATATGACCAGACCGCATACGACGACTCCAAGAACCCCCAGAATCCAGAATGTCTGCGTGGGAACCTTGGCGCCTCCCATATCAACCACGGTATTTTCACCGGAAAAATATTCCATGCCATGAACTTCCTTCCCGGCAATAAACATGGTAACGCCTTTCAGCAGGATGGAAGCGGCGATGGTAATCATGACAAGAACAAGAATGGAGGGATTTTTCAAAGGATGGATGCAACCCCGCTCCAGGATCAGCCCCACACAGGCAACCAAGAGCACAACCACGATAAACGCCAGCAACAGGGGCAATTTGAGAACGGCGGCGAAATACGCCATCAGCATGGCGCCCAGCATGACAAACTCGCCCTGGGCGAAATTAATGATCCCCGTTGCGTTATAGATTATATTGAAACCAAGGGCTGCCAGGGCGTAAATGCTGCCCATGGAGATTCCCGAAACCACATTTTGCAATAATCTTCCGCTCATAATGTTTACAAATCAAACCACAAAAGATATTCCTGTTCAAGAAACAAGAAGCCCTTTTTCTTACATGGCGGGAACAATTTATCAAGACGATTTTACAAAAATAAAAGGGGCGGTCTTATTCCAACCACCCCTTTATCCAAAGATATTCAGGGATCAAGACTAATCCTGTAAAACGACGAATTTACCGTTTTTAATCGTCAGCATTTCAAAGGCGTCTTTCTGAAGCCCGGTATGATCTTCGGGAGAATAATTGAAGATGCCGCCCGTTCCGATGAAACCTTTGGTTTTTTCGATTTCATCCCGGATTTTATCTTTGTCCACCACGCCGGCTTTCTTAATGGCTTCGACAATGATGAAAAGGGCGTCATAGGCGTGTCCGCCAAAGGTGCTCACGGAATCCTTGAAGCGTTCCTCGTATTCCTTCTTGTAATTCATGAGGACCTTCTTTTGCGGATGATCATCAGGAAGGGTATCGCAAGCGAGCAGCCTTCCCGCAGGGAAGATAATTCCCTCGCCCGCTTCACCGCACGCCTCGGCATACTTGGGATTGCCAAAACCATGGCTCTGATACAGGGGAATTGTCATGCCAAGTTGCTTCATATTCTTGGGGATAATGGATTGTGCAGGAACAATGGACCAGTTGACCACAGCCTGCGCTTCCGTTGCCTTGATCTTGGTCAATTGAGGCGTCATATCGGTATCTTTTGGCCCATAGGTATCATCCGCCACAACGGCAATGCCATATTCCGGCGCGTATTTCTTGAGTTGCAGGCGTCCCTGATCACCGAAACCGCTCGCCTCGGACATGATGGCGATCTTTTTAACGCCTTTTTTCTTCAGGTGTTCCAGGATGCGAAGCGCAGCGTCAGAATCCTTTTGAGGGGTTTTGAAGACATATTTTCTCACGGGAACCGCAATGGATTCCGCGGCAGCGCATGAGATCAAAGGCACCTTGTATTCACCGGGAATATCGATGATCGCCATGGTGCTGCCACTGCGGGAAGGACCGACAATGGCGATCACATTATCTTTTGTAATAAGCTTTTTGGTGGCATTGACCGTCTTGGTTTCGTTTCCCTCGGTATCTTCAACGATCAACTCGATGGGGCGTCCGAGAACCCCTCCCGCTTTATTGATTTTTTCCACATACATAACCATGGTATTACGTTCCGGCTCGCCCAGCCACGAGGCGCCGCCGGTTATGGAAAATATCGCGCCGATCTTGATCGGCTCTTTCTTCTCTTCCTTCTTCTCCTGAGCGAAAGAAAATACGGTCAAACTGAAACACAATACGAGAACCACACAGAAAAGGTTCTGTTTTTTGAAAAACTTCATCATGGATATTTCTCCTTTCAGAAATTGATTTTATCTCCTGTTACAGGAGTTTATTCCATTCCAGTTTTTTCTCACCTCCAGTCATTTAATCATTCAATCAAAAAAATATTACGAAACGTATAAATTATTATCATCTATAGGAATAATGATCATATTCTGTCAAACACATTTTTTGACGGATTTCTCAATATTGAAACTTTTTCTTGCTTGCAACCAGTATAATTCCATTATGCCCATTCCCCGGACAATGCCATTGATAAGGAAAGCGTTGATCGACTAATACATGATAAGGTTCCGGTAAGGGAGCGGCATTGACATACCATATCACGCGGGGATCTTCCGCCATTTTCTTGAAATGGACATAATCTGTAACATAATGGATAAAGCTG
>JAFGFK010000296.1 GCA_016931135.1 Candidatus Sumerlaeota bacterium
GGGGATCGTGATAAAAATATCTCCGGGAGCGTTTGTTCCATTAGTTGGATCATACGCGATTGCCGCATGATCATCTTTCCTATCAGGTCCCACGCTGTAAATGGTGAGTTCATTAGGGGAGAGATTTTCGAATCGCAGGGAATCTTTTTTTGTGAAGATGTCCCGTGGGAGTCCTCGAGAAAGAAAGGGCGCGAAATCTTCTTCTTCCGAAGGAAAATCCCCGGAAAGAAGCAATCGGTATTTTGCGGCGCATGCCATGCGCGAAAGCTCGAATTTCATATCCGAAACCTTGTGCCTTGTTTCCGACTCCAGATAATTGTGTGGCATTATCAGGGAATAAAGGAGAGGGGACTCGCCGCTCATGATATGGGAGCCGTCTTCCAGGTTTGGGGTATTATTCAGTCTTTCAAGCGTGTTCCAGCATTGTTTGAATTCCTCCTGTGTTTCGCAAGCGTTGAGAACAAAGATTCGCAGTCCATCTGACGCAATGGCGCGTATGGCAATCCCGATCAGCCGCTGAATGACGCTTCCGTGCGAATTGAACGCCTGCCCCATGCGGTATATCGAGGCGAGAATCTCCAGGCTTTCCTCCCTTTTCCCCTGAAAGAGATAGAAAATAGAATGGACGCTTAACATCTTTGACGTAGTCTGTAATTGCAGGAAGTTTAGATTCCACCATCCAAAAAATCCCGGAACATCCAAGTGTGGAACAATGGGAAAACTGAAAAAGAATATCTGATCTGAATGATAAAATTCTTTAAAACGTTTCAGCGTATCTTCAAAGTCATGAGCATCTTTCGGGTAGTCATGATTTATATAAAAGAAAACGGAGGGATTAATCTGATCCGGTAATTTCTTTTTATTCATTTCAACCGTAATCGTGACAAAAGCCCTTTCTGCCAGGCTCCGGAGATAAGCATCCGGATGAGATCGGTAGCATTCCTTCCATTTTTCCCACAGTTCCAGGGATTCGGAAGGATTGCCTGAAAGCGCTTCCATTTCTATGTGATGAAGGGCAAGATAGGGGTCTTCGGGAAATTTGTCATGTATATCCCGGACAACCTGAAGCGATTTATAATCAATCAACCCTTTTTGTCTTGCATGGAAATACTCCGCAATTCCAGGATCATCCATGCGATGAAGAATAGAGGGTACCGGCTTTTCCGAGTAATGCCTTTTTTCTTTTTGAGAATCTCTCTTTTCAAGATATGACTTCAGTGTTTCCTCAAAACGCGCTATGGAACCGGAATGCCAGATATCTTCAAAGAATCTTTTCCCGAATATTCTATCCTTCGGAATTTCATTTATCAATATCTCGCTTCTGACAAGGTCCCAATCGCCGGCAATTGTCAGGGAGGGTTTTAATATCATATTTATGGCGGTGTGGTAATAACCGTCTCCCGTGTAACCGGATTTATCGATTTCCTCCTGTGAAAAATATAAATGATTTTTTTTGAGTTTCACCGAAAATTTTCTGTCGGGAGACGCCGTGATATATTCCGTAATATGCAATCCGCCATCCGTTACCTTGAGAGAGCCCCATAGATTCGATTCAATTATCAGGAAGGTTTCGCCGCCGGTTGTCAGATATATTCCGGCGACTTTACGGGATTGCGCGCCCTGATAAAATTTCCATGCTGTATAACCAATCAGGATGAGTACGAACAAGGGAATAATAAGCCGCAATATTTTTCTTTTCCGCTTTGAGAGGGACATCGGAATATTCCTGATTCATTATCCAGTATAATTTTATCTGGGGATTTCGATGAAAATGTCCCCATTGCTTATAGTTCCATTTGTTGGATCGTACACAGGTTCAAGGTAACGATAACCCGGAGCCGCTGGGGCGCTTTCGCTTCTTCCATAAACCTTTTGCAGAGTTCGACCATAAGTGGGATTGGCGCCCGGATCGGGCGTGGCGATCGGCGGCGGGGTGGGAGTGGGGGTGGGTGTGGGAGTCGGCGTTGGCGTTCCCGTAACGGGCGGCGCCATCACAGGGAATTCCATCCCCGCCATCCCTTGAGCATAGGGATTAAATGATGAAACGCAGGATTCCTTCTCATCCGTATTCGGTCCGAAACTCATGATAACCACTGGATGTTTCTCAGAGGATTCGATAATGCTGAAAGGCGTCAACTTCGTATCGGCGAATGGATCAGCGGGAAGTCCGTTTGGGAATTGCTCGAGTAGTTCATACGCATTGGCAGCTCGCGCCGCTTCCCTGGGAAAGGGAAATTCCCGCTCCCTGGGGATCGTGATAAAAATATCTCCGGGAGTGATTGTCCCGTTTGTGGGATCATACGCGATTGCCGCATGATTGTCTTTCCTATCCGGTCCAACGCTGTAAACCGCCATTTCATCGGGAGAAAGCGTTATAAATCGCAAGGAATCTTTCTCTGTGAAGGAATCCCGAAGGAGTCCTTCCGAAAGAAAAGGCGCGAATTCCTCTTTTGTCGATGGGAAATCCCCGGAAAGAAGCAATCGATATTTCGCGGCGCATGCCATGCGCACAAGCTCGAATCTCATATCGGAAACCTTGTGCCTGGTTTGCGCCTCCAGCGTATTAGGGAACCTCACTCCCGAAATAAACTTCATGTTTGATTGGATAAGAGAGAATTCTCCATCCAGAAGGCGGCTTCCATCCTCCTGCCCGGGCGTGTTATGAAGACGCTGGAGCATGACCCAGCAATTCTTGAAATCCTCCTCGGTTTCGCACGCATCGAGAACGAAGATTCGCAGTCCATCCGACGCGATGTTGCGTATGGCAATCCCGATCAGCCGCTGGATAAATAATCCATGGGCGTTGAGCGCCTGCCCCATGCGGTATATCGAGGCGAAAATCTCCAGGCTTTCCCCCCTCTTTCCCTGGAACAGATAAAGCGTCGCCATGACCCGCGCCACTTTGGAATTCACCTGGAACAATAGAAAATTGGGAACAGGCAATCCTGAATATCCCGCAGATTCGACAGGATTGGTCAGGGGAGAAGAAACGAAATACAACTGTTCCCAGGATAGAAATTTTTTCAAATATTCGAGCGTCTCCTCCAGATTCTCCGTATTCTTCTCCTCCACCTGAAAGACATCCAGGGGATTTTCCCAGTCCGGGTATTTTTTTCGCGCCATCTCCAGGGAAATGGTTCGCGAAACCCTCTCCGACATCCCTTGGAGAAGGGGATCGGGAAAGGCGGCGTGGGCTCCCTCCCATTTCTCATGCAAATCAAGCGCAATTTCGGGATCCCCCTGGAGCGCCTCCATCTCTATCCGGTGCAGATTGATATAAGGATCATCCGGATGATCCTTGGAAAGTGCGCGAATGAGATCGAGCGTTTCCTGATCGGTTTCCCCCTCCCGCCTCTTATGGAAATAATCCACAACCCTTCGATCATCCACGCGATGAAGGATGGAATGACACGGCGTTTCCTTCACGTCCCATTTGAAATGATCCAATATTCTCTTTCCAAAATGATGAGACATGTTGTTTTTGAGTTCTGATATGGAATCTGAAGATGTGATATCCCTCCAGAATTTTCCCGAAAGTATTCCCTTTCCGGAAGATTCCATGATCCTGAGTTCCGCTTCCGCAACGTCCCAATCTCCTGAGACGTCTTTACTTGGAGCGCATATTATTCCAAAATCGACCTTGATCATGAGGGGATCGCCACGGATTCCATATTGGGAGTGAGAAACCGAAGCCTGGTTAAAATCCAGATTTCCCTTTCTTGTTGTAACCCGGAAAGTGTTTTCCCAGGGGATTTCATGTAAATATAAAGGGTAAAACTCCCCTTCTTTCACCTCGAGACCGCCCCGTAAGTTGGATTCCAGAACCAGATAGGATTCTCCTCCGGATATGATATAAATCCCCGCCGCTTTTTTCGCCATGCCCCTTGTAGCGATATTCCTGAAAAGAAAAATCAACGCGCCGATACAGACAACGGAAAAAATCACTGATAAGACTCTTTTCTTTCGCGATCCTGAACCCATGGCATCCACTCCTGTAAAATTGTCATTATGATTATAATTAGACGCGCGCAATATCGTTTACGATGACTGAAAACCTGCTTTTATAACTTTTTACGCCACCAGGTCAAATATAAATTAAATCATAACATTTCAATCGGCGCATCTTGACTTCGTTACCAAAACACCCCGAAATCGGGGGGCAATCCCTATAAAAATTATAATTGACGAAGAATCATTACCTGGTCAATATTAGTGATGAATATAATTTAAAAACAGCAGTATCCTATGATGGAAAAAATAGTGAACAATTGGATATTACTTGCAGAATACGACCTTGAAACAGATTATGCAATGCTGGAGAAAAAAAGATATCTTTATGTTCCTTTTACCTGTCAACAATCCATTGAGAAGATTCTTAAGGCAATTTTCGTGAAGGAGAAAAATGAAACCCCACCCTATACTCATAATCTTTTAAGATTGATTGATTCACTGTCTTTTTCATCTTCAATGAATGAAGACCAATTGAGATTTTTGGAAAAATTGAATTCATATTATATTGAGTCCAGATATACGGAAGAAATACATGAATTAAACCAAATGTTAACGCCAGAGACTTCACAACAAATATGCCAGAATACAAAGGAGTTGTTTCAATGGTTGAAAAACAAGGCCGGATAGATAATATTGTAAGGCAATTTTATAAACGTATCTGTGATATATATCCTGTTAAAAAGGTTATATTATATGGCTCCTACGCCAAAGGCTCCGCCACTGAAGATAGTGATATTGATGTCGGCGTTGTCATTGACATTGAAAACCATCTTCAACGGATGGATATAACCTCCGATATGTTTCATCATGCGCATGAAATAGATAATCGTATCGAGCCGAAATGTATTTTTCTGGATGAATATGTTAATCGTGAAAAAGCCAGCATTCTTTCCGAAATAGTTCAAAATGGAAAAGAAATAGTATAAGATGATAAAGCGTAAAAAAGACAGATTCCTTTTTGGGGGGATTATTTTATTGCTTCTTGCGCCCGTTTGCCTGCATGCGCAACCAGGCGCCGCCATGCGGGATGCGAAAGACCTGTCCTCGCCCCAGCAAAGCACGACCGGACCCGTTCCCCCTCCCGGCGTCAAGCCTAAAACGCCGGATAAAGTCGGGCTTAAAGCGA